>NZ_JBBCQL010000087.1:0-16513 GCF_037149975.1 Chryseobacterium sp. VD8
AGGAAAAGCCGCAGTTGTTTTGCCGGATAATGTTTTGTTTGAAGGAGGAGCAGGTGAAACGGTCCGTAAAAAACTAATGGAAACAACCGATTTGCATACCATTTTACGTTTGCCAACGGGTATTTTCTATGCCAATGGTGTAAAAGCGAATGTTCTATTCTTTGACGGAAAACCATCAAGCAAAAAATCTTGGACTAAAGAAGTTTGGGTATATGATTACAGAACCAATATTCATCATACCTTAAAGAAAAACCCTTTGAAGTTACAGGATTTACAGGAGTTTATTGATTTGTATCAGGAAGGAAATACAGGCAAAAGAAAAGAAACCTATCACGCAGAAAGCAATCCGGAAGGAAGATGGAGAAAGTTTACGTATGAAGAAATTTTGGCAAGAGATAAAACGAGTTTAGATATCACTTGGCTGAAAGACCAATCTCTAGCAGATTTAGACAACTTACCTGAACCGGATGAAATAGCTGTGGATATTGTAGAAAACATAGAATCTGCACTGGAGAGTTTCAGGACAATTGTAAATTCATTGAAATAAAAACGCTTAAATTCTAAAAAAAGATAATTTAGATATAGCTTTTTATTATAATTATTTAATTATCATAAATATACAAAAAAGAGAAGTGTTCGAAAAAACTCAAAATCTGACAATTCCGTTAAGATTTCTAAGATAAGGCTTATAAGCAACATAAATATGTTTGTAAAATTACAGCCGAACAAAGTCGCTGATCTGGCGACTTTGTCGTTATGCCTCCTCATGTAAAGTATACTGATAGGCTGTTATTAATAAAAGTAGTCGGGATCAAATTAGGCTAGGTAGCTTTATTTTAAACCATAATAAACTTGCAAATTATGTGCAAATAAAAAAGAGTTACAACTTAAAAACGTTGTAACTCTCTGATTTTTATTGTGGTCCCACCTGGGCTCGAACCAGGGACCACCTGATTATGAGTCATTGCAGGATTTTCGTAACCCACTGTATATCAAGGGGACGAAAAAGGGGACATTTTATTTTGTTTGATGATTTATGATGTTCTGCGACCATCTACTAAAAAAGTCTTGCAACAAATCTTGCAACAAATTCATATATATTTACAATTGGATTTATATATTCATTTGCTAAAAAATGTATTAAATATTTTCTTCCCTATCAATTTCTTGCTGTATCCTAAACATTTCGGATCTCAAATATTTTAATTTTTCTTTGTTACCGAACCTTTCAGAATACATCTCAATTAATTTTTTTTGTAAAATTGGCTCATCAACAAGGTTTATAATCTTTAAGAAATCAGAAGATTGAAATTCTTCCGTTACTTCTTTTCCATTAAGATAATTAATTGTTTTGTTTATTCTTTCAATAGCAAAATCTCCTATTAATCCGTTATCTATGAAAAAAGAGTCTAATAGAAGATTTGAAATATTGGCTGCAAATGTGTTTCGTACCTTAAAATCTACACTTTCTCCATCTTCCAAAAATAAAACATTCTGTTTTGGAATATCAGATAAAATAAATGGCGAATGAGTCAAAAATATTATATTTAATCTATTTGAATAGGCATGCCTCAAAACACTAATACTTTGAAGAAGGTCTTTTATAAATGATTTTTGAAATTGTGGATGAAAATAGAGTTCAATCTCATCAAAAACAATGTTTATGTTATTATAACTAACTATATTTTCATACAAATCCTCGCCGGTTCTTCGAGAGATAGAAAATAAATTTCGTAAATGATACACAACTGAATTAATGCTGAAAATTTTTTGTTTTTCCCCTGAACTCAGGTTAGAAAATGTATGCTGTGAATTTGGATCAGACGTAAAAAGGAAGTCAACTTCAAAGAAAGATGGCAGAGACTCATTTACAGAGAATTCATATCCAGAAATTATTTTCCCATCTTTATCCTTAATGGTGTCTTTTATTAAATTAAAATCACTAACCAACTTAGAGTATAATAAATCTATTTCAAAAATTTCATCTAAATCTTCCTTGTTTAAATAACCTGAAATAATAAAATATAATGCCTGTCTAAGCTTGAATGTATTGTGGCTTGTATCGCCTGCCAAGAGATAAAGATAATCCATTAAATCTGGAAGTAGAAGAATTTCTTTACCAATAGAAGAAGTTTTACTCTCAAATAAGTACCTAAATTTCTTATAAAGCGGATACTTTGTAATTTTATAGATCTTCGTCAGGATATATTCTATAGTATATTCATAGAAATCATTATTTTTATTAGCAATTAGATTTTCATCAAAAAAGTATTTAATTATAATTTTCAATATTTCCTCTTTTTCGTAGTCTGAATTTGAAAATGTACTTTCTAATCTTCCGTTAGAATCAATTTTAAACTTAGAATAATCAAACTTAATTAAAACATTTAAAATAGATTTCTTTTCAGTAATCTTTCTAAGTTCTTTTTCAAACAAAATATTTACTAAAAATCTAGATTTTGTAAGACTTTTTTCAGAATTTACATCTATATTCCCATCATAACGATATGGATTAATTACTACCGGCAATTGGTATCCATCATTTTTATGAAAAATACCTTGTATCCACTCACCAATCTCCGCATTATTGAAGCTATAAAATGAATAGTTAATTATCATCGAGTAAAAAAAATCCTCTAAAAATCCCTCACTATAATTTGAGTTCTTAATTTGTTCATGATTAATTGTTTTTGACTTTTCGTAAGTATATCCTTTCTTAAGATAATCCGTAAAAGTAAAATCCTGCCCGTCTAAAACTATTTTACGAATCATCGATAACTTGGGATTGACAGCCTGTCTTATTATATTATTTGAATCAGTATAGAATGTGTCAAACTTAGATAAATAATAAAATTCTACTCTCAAACCAGATAAATCTTTTCTCAGACTTTCATTAAACTTTCCCTCTTTTTCTGGATCATCATAAATTTCATCTGAACTCACAAAATCTTCTCTTAAAATAAGTGAAATTTTCATTATTGATTTAATCAAAAGTTCAATAAGCGCACTTTTTCCGCTACCATTTTTGCCTACTACGGCACTGATTGTAATATTTTGGTCTTCATTTAAGTTAAACAAATTTTCCGGTACATTTAGCTTTTCCGTTATGAATTCATCATTGTAGGAAAAGTCATAATCATTATAAAACTTATATAAATGTCCCGCCCTAAGGTTCTTCAGACCTTCACATTTTTTAAGAGGCCTAATTGCTAATATTTTAAAATTCATCTTTCGTTTTTAAACTTCCTGTATTTAATGCTATATCTTTCGTAAACTTTGATAAAGGTCTTTTGTGAAACATTTTTTCATCATAAAAATTCCCATATGCAATTTGATAAGCTTCACTAAGTGTCAATTTTGCATCAGGAAAAGTTTTTTTAAGAATGTCAATATATTTATCATTGGAAATATGCCTTTTCTTAAGTATTTCTTGAGCTAAATCTTTATGTTCATTAATAAGCAATTCTTCTTCAAAAACAATCAAATTATTTGTTATTTGTTTTTCCAAATCTGGATTAGATTCTACTTTATTATCAATTATAATTTGAAGATCCTTATTTTGACCTATTGCACCTAAATAGCTGTTTGGTATATAGTTATAAGCGAACAATTGTGAACTTGGGACATTTTCATAAGGCGATAGATTTTCTTTATGCGAAAAATCTTGGTCATGTTTACAATCACTATTACATATTTTACAACAAGGTATAAGATTAAAAAAATTTAAGCTCAATAAAGGATGTTTTTTTTGTGATAAAAAATGATCTAATTGAGGACGAGTGATTTTTTCCGTACCACTTGTTAAACTAAAAATATACTGTTTATTACAATAACAGCAAACGTTAATGTCTAATCCTAACGTAAGCTTATAAGCACTCCATTCTTTATCTGGTGTTAAAGATACAAACCAATTATAATCAAATAATTTATTTTGTAAAAAATCTATTGGCTTATATCTCCTTACTAGAGATTGATAATAATAATTATATGAGTCTTTTCTTATTGTCAAATCAAGTTGTAGCAAATTATGTTTAAAATTCTTCGTACTTTTTAAATTTTCTAGAACCGAAATAATAATGTCAAAATCTTTTTTTTTAACCTTTAGACGATCATCGTATTTCAATATATTGTACTTTTTCTCTGAAAATTGATATGGCCTTTTGAAAATAATATTAATATAAGATTCATATTGTTTATGATGTAATATTGTTGGAGATTTAATTTTTTTTTCTATCTGTTTTGCAGTAATTTTCTTTCCGTTAATTTCCTTTAATACTTGGAATAGATGTATATAAAAATTAATACGTTTTTCAATGTTTTTAAAAATATAAGAATTGTGTTGTGTTTTTAATTGTTGAATTCTTTCTTCAGATACACATTGTCTGATGCTAATCATAGTTTATATTATTAGTTTAACCAAATTTAGTTAAATTAGATAAATTGATTAAAAAAATAAAATATGAACTGTATATTTTGTAATAATGAAAATGAAGCAACTTCTGTAGAACACATAATTCCCGAATCGTTTGGAAATAAAAAATATTTAATGACTAGAAGCTCTGTATGTGACTCTTGCAATGCAAAATTTTCAAAGTTCGAAAGAAAAGCATTATCTAACTCTGTTTTCGTGTTCGAAAGAGCGAGATTAGGAATCAAATCAAAAAAGGGAAAAAATGTCAAGGGCAAAGTAGAAGACTTAGAAGTAGAAGGTAATAAAGAGTTTAAAAAACAATTAATAACCGTCAAGGGATTAGATTCTAAATCAGTGGAAAATTACGACAAAGAAAATGGGACATTGCAGATGATTGTTAGTAGTTTTGATAAAAGTGAAGAGGCAGGCGCTAAACTCATTTTAAAAATGGGAATTGAAGCTCTTTATACTTCCGACTTTAACTTATATAATAATTTAGATATAAACGAAGCTAGAGATTATTTATTGGCTAAGAACACTAAAGATTGGCCGGTAATTATTTCAGATTATGAACCTTCTAAATTTAAGAGTATTCCTAAAATGGGCGTCAAATATGAGTTAGGAATTAAACAAATAAAATTAGAATATCTTCAATTAAATGAAAATGTACTTCTGATTCGATTTACATTTGGGGGCGTTACTATGATGGTAAATATTTTGAATAGAGATACAAACTGGATTACGGAATTCAAAACAAATGATTCTTTGACCCAGATTTACCCTAAGCACTATAGAGATAAAATATAAATTTCATCTACAAAAACATTAACATCTATGTTAAATCTAGGACACTGAACTTTAGTTTATTGTTGATAGTCTCTATACGATTTAATATTAAAAAATAGTAGAAGAATAAACAACCCCATTAAGGCAAAACACATAATTTTACCAGAATCTAATACTGATTCAATTGAGAAAATTTCATGTTTGATTTCTTTATGGTTTAAATTTAAATAGTCAAAAAGTTTATATTAAAATTCCAATGAGCGATAATGTTCTCATAGTTTCTCTTTAATTCTAGTGTCCCCTGTTATTTTTAAATTCTTTCTCACACTTTAACTAAAAGAACTCTTTCTTTTCGGTATTACATTGAAACTTGATGCCTTTCTGGTAATCCTAAATATAATCAAAAATTTCCATTGCATTCCATCCACTTTCCATCAATGGCATTCTGAAACTCTCAGCATCGCCTATAGCTACTGACAAGAATATTGAAAATTGTTGAAGCCATTTTATGGTTTTACATAATTTATATAATTTCTCTGAAAAAAAATTAAAAGAGTCATTTTATGCTCTTGAAATATTATTAAATTAAAAAAAGTGTCAAACAACACTTTTTTTTAAGATGAATTATTAATTATTGTTCTAAATTGTATGTAAAAATTAATTGCTAAATTTATATCTCAGATTATTATAACATTTGTTTTGTCTTAACAAAATACGTCTTGTAAATTATTAATTTTCGATAAATTTTGTTTTACCTGATAAATTAATTTTTACTAGTACAAACTTTTCAAAAGGAATTACATCTGTTATGTTTAAATTTTCAGTAACCCCCTGAATTTCTCCAAAAGGAGTATTGATTTTCATTAACTTATTTAGCATTTTTGAGGCTTTAAGAATATCTTCGGATCTATTTTTATTACTCTCTTTTTCTGCTTCTTGTTTAATTTTTTTTTTGATTAGCGGCTTAGCTAAATTAATGAGAAGATTTGAACTTCTCACTTTAATTTTGGAAACCGATAATTTAATTGATGTATCCTGCTGAACTGAATAAATTTTAGATTCTATACTGATTCTACCGATTTTCTTTCCATTTCTCCGCTTAAGTAAATCTGCAAAAACAGCAATATTGCCATTACGTTCTGAAAAAGATGCTTCAGGGTTTGCGACTAAATACTTTTTCAGAATGAATTTATTCTTATTACCTTCGTTAAAATCATCAATATATGGTCTTGACTCAGTTGCTATAAATGAATAATCAAGAAATACTGGTAATGAGATATTTATTTTACTACTCTCTTTAATCTCAGTAGAAAATTGAACAATGGTATCTTTATCTGGAAGTTCTACTGAATATTCCTGAAAAGTTATAAAGGGTTGAAATGTAATGCCCATTTTTAAATTTAATACATTATTTTGATCTAATTGCATTCCATTAATTTGAGAAACGAAAATCCCTGTTATATTGGGATAAAATTTACCTACATTATAAACATTGATAGGTTTGTCAAATTGAGATATAAGCTCTTCAGCTTTCTCTCTTATATTTATTTCAGATGTATTTTTCTTTAATTCACTTTTTACTATTTCGTTTAACTTTTGATCTGTTATCTTACCAAAATATTCCAGAAGGTAATTACTAGGTTGGACTATCTTTGAACCGTTTTCAATTGTGTTTACTATAAAATCAGAACCTAAGGCTTTTACTATTGAAAATTCTGTTTTCGGATTAGATATTTCAATTGTACCATCTTTTTTTATTTCTACAAATCCTTCTTGGGCAATTTTGAACTTAAAAGGTGAGTTAAAATTTCCTTTTGGTTTAATATAACTTGGAAGACCATCCAGTTCAACATGAGTTCTGACTCCAACATCAAAAAATGTTACTATTTTATACTTATTTCCCTCGAATTGTACGCCAATATCATCAAGCTTTATATCGTAACTAAATTTACCCTTGATCGGAACAATACTTTGCTGAATTTGAATAAAGGGAACAGCTATATCTTTATAAACAGCTGCTACAGCTGGTATTCTAACTGTTATCTCTTCAATTGTTGTTTCTGTAATATCCTGAAATACATCTTTCCAGCATTTTTTCCATTTCCAAGGTTTTAAATAACACTTGTAAGCTTTTGTTCCAACTTTTACAGATCTTGTAAACGTTTTGGGGATTCTTTTAACTTCATTATATGCTTCTTTTGCAGGAGTCTCTAACACACGTTCAATTTTCTCAATAGTTATCGACTCATCTCCATGGAGCAAATAACCCAATTTAGGTGTTTCACCATCTAAAATATTTTTAGAGAATTCCTGCCGTAATAAATTTTCTATTTGTGATGATTTTATATTCAAATCTATAGAAGCGTAAGAAACGTTCTTGCTTGATGAAATATATTCATAAACATTATTCTCGAATTTTTGACTAAAGAAAATATTTGAAATTAATAAAATAAAAGACGTTAATTGTGTTTTCATTGTGATGTAGTTTTAGTTTTAGCTAAACTACTGTATGTGAGAGAATTAAACAATAACACTTTTGGGTTATTTTATCCATTGAAAGCTATGAACATTAAAAAATAATTTTGAGGAAGCTTCCAGCTAATTTGAATGAAATTAATAATAGTTAGTTATATAAATATTTCACTAATACATTAGCTGTTATATATTTCCGTAATTGTGAAACTTTTTATTTAATATATTTGAAATATAGGTAAATATACAAAACTAATAATCAATGGAAAAAGGATTTAAATTAATGGCTATAAGACCTCAGATTTATTGTAATAAGAAGTTTTTGAAGAATCTAAATTCAGGAACGATTTATAAATTTTTCGGTGATTACTCTTACTATGATATTAAAAATGAAGAAATCATAGATTCAATTAAGGAAATTCATACAGTTAAATATAATTCTGTTGGTCCAGATAATCTTTATAGCTCTAAAGATCATAATCTTAATATTAATGTTTCTGCTATTGTTGGAAAAAATGGTGCAGGGAAAAGCTCATTATTAGAACTATTGTATGTGGCATGCTATATTATTTCTGCCAAAGCAAAAATAATAACCGGTGTTGAAGCAATAAGAAATGCTATCGATAGCGACTATTATTTTAGTAAGTCTTCATTATTTAACTCTTCGATAATATCTTGGCATCATATCATTTAATATGTCAAGCAATACAATTTTATTATTTCATACTACTTAATAACATTTCCATTGCTAATCCCAATGATTTAGTCTATTAGTCCAAAATGATCAAGGTATTGCATCTTAATTCAAAAAAATACTTCTTCATGATTATCAGGTTCAAAATATTCTGGGAATATTGGTAATAAATATTCCCGAATTTCAATAATTTCTATCAGTGGAATATAATATGGTTGATAAAATGAATTGTCAGACTCACGTTTATAAATCTTTCTTTCTATTTTTAATATCCTGTATTATATATTGTTCAATGCTTATAAAGTTAAACCACTCTTTATAGAGTGGTTAAATTTTCTTATATTTTTGTCCGTACTTCTTCGGATTATAAAAGGTAATACTATATTGGATTTTTAGATTTCGATAGAATTTGACAAATTACTTTAAATGAAAAATTGTTAAATAAAATCATATGCAAGCATTATAATCCTTAAAAAAATAATAGTGAATATTTTGATTTTCGGCAATGAAAGTGAATATGCTACGAAAAAAATTAAACTATAAATTATATGCTTATTAAAGTAATGAAATTAGTACAAATTTCAATTTTTCACTTAATTAGATTTTTCAAGCTCAAAATCCAATTTTATATTGGTATGTTTGGACAACCAATCATCTATCGATTTTATTAAAATATTCTTATGATCAATAAATTCTTCTACAGTAATAATTGGTATAATTATTAAAAACTCCTCACTAGTTTTGCACTCATAGGTCATTTTCACATAATCATTACTTGTAAATTCCAATTCTTCTCCTAATGCTATTAAATCTAAGAATTTTAACTTATCTTTAATTTCAGAAGGTAGTAAGTAACTCCTCATAAAAACTTGTATTGGTTTTATAAAAGATGTATAATCCTCAGCATTAATCATAATTTTCTTAGGATACATTTCATTGAAAAGAGGGTCGTTTTTAAAATCTCCTTCAATATTTATGAAACGTAAAAAGAAATTAATTTGTTCTGTATGTATTGTTAAAGACTTACCTTTTAACACATCAATTAATTCGAACACTTTGTCAGTTTGTTTTTCAATTAACTTACTATCCATACCATATTTTTGATATAATGTTATAGCAATAATCATAGTTATTACAGTCGCAGTAGCACCAACTCCGGTAAAAGCAGTTGAAAGAATAGAATTGAAAGAATCTTTATCAGAGTTTAAAATGAAAGGAATAATAAATACTAATATGCAGCAAATACTACTCAGTGACAGCAGTTTTGTATTTTGTTTCATAGTTTTTAAATTTATATTTATACTCTTTTTAATCCTAAAATGGAAAAGGTGGGCAATTAAAATAGATCAGTTTGTTAAATAAATCAAAAGTGTCAGTTATCACCTTTTGATTTATTCTAAGGATAAAACTTATAAATTCAAAGCAATTCTAATTAATATTTGGATTTATTTGAATATCCAGCAACTAAAAGCCCCATGAAAAAAGCTCCGAGTAAAGCTTCTGATCCAACAATAATCTTATAAGAATTATTATTTAACGGTGTAATATCTCCAAATCCCAATGTAGTAAATGTTACGATTGACAAATAATAGGAATTAATCACATCGTATTGGAGTCTATTGATATTCGAAAAAAAATAAATCAATGCATAAAAAGTTAAAACAAAAAAAGAGGACAATATGATTCTGCCGGGTTTTTCCCCAAAACCCCATATAGTGTAAGATATCAAGTCAGCGATGAAATTGAACGTTTTTTGGATGATATTTTTAATTGATGAAACTGTATATCTCAGGTCTTTTGTTTTTAATAAGTATGAAAATAATCTAGATGACTTTAAATCTTCCCATTTATATTTCATTTCAAAAAAACGTTCATTGTAGTAGGCTTGACTAGCTTCTTTTCTGATCCCATTTGACTGATAAAGAATTCTAAATCTTTTGTTGTTTTCGGAAATGCTCTTATACGTTTCAGAAACTCCATGATGGAATTCTTCCATTGGTGGTATATAATCCAATTCTTCAACTTCAACACGGTTGAAGGAAAAACCTGAAACTGAACAATTCTCAATAATTATATTTGAAATGCCTGAGCTTTCAAAATAAGCTTTAAAAATTTCACATTGATAAAACTCCAAACCATAGCAACGTGTGTCGATAACTCTTAGGTTATCAAAAGAGCATTGATAAAATTTTGTAAAAGTGGCTTCTGCATTATTAATGGATATATTAGCACAGTGAGAGTAAAATATATCATTTTCCTTACTCCAACTCTCTTTTCCTTCGATCTTTAAAAAGTCCAAATTAGTAAAGTCAAGATTTCTATGGAGAAATTCAATCCAACCATTAATTTTAACTCCGCCTAATTTTAAACCTTGTGTTCCAGCAGATATTGACCAATTGCATGCATCAGGAACATCAGGTGCTGTTCCTTCAATATATCGGAAAGTATTCAAATCACCACTATATTTTGTTTTGATAGGTTTTTCGATTTTGTACTCTTTTTTTACCCACAAAAAATAGGGTGTAAATTTAAAATATTCATCTTCCTCATTGCTGTTTTGTAAATTTAAAATTTGTTTATTATGGTGCTTATCATAAATCGGTACAAAATAATAATTAATAAAACCGTCTTGTTGACTTTTAATACAATAGGTTTCTTTATTCCAATAAAAAAATTGACCGGGCTTATCAGTCTCGAGAATAAAACTGATAGTCAATCCGTTTGAATCAAGCCATTCATCAAAATGTGGTAATGTATTTCGGAAGCATTCAAATAATCTTTTAAGATCATTTTCTCGCCTCCATTTATTAAAGTCATCCGGATTCATTTCCCATAACTCAGAAGGTGTCGGGTACTTCATTTTTTAAAATATTGGAAATTCTTATTTTATAAGTTCACCTATCATTGTTTGCTGTCTTTCTGTTATGTGATCTGCAGTCCATTCTTTATACTTCGGAAATATTTTTCCACTTGGAAAAATATCTATTCTCCCGTTTAAGTATTTGCTTTTTTTCTCAGAAAAATCAAGATTACTTAACGAAGAGTTTTTTCTTTTACTTATTAATATAAGATTTCCAAGTTTATGAGTAAAATGAGTTCTGTCTTGATCAGTGAAATTCTTTTTCCAGTTACTATCGTCATTAGGGGACTGAGGCAGAATATGTTCAACACTGATTGTTTTGTAATTTGAAAGATGGAGGGTATTGTCTCCTAGCAAGAATTCATATTTTAAAAGAATATATCGAGCAAACCGTCTTCCATAAACATCTTCATTGAGAATTATTCTTAAACTTTCAGAATTTACCGAAAACAGTTTTGAACTAATTAATATTTCTTCAGGTGAGTCACTCAATTCTACCATTTTTAGGATCGCGTTCATACTGTCAATTCTCTGAGTTGGAGTAAACTGTAGTATCCAATCTGAACTAAATTTATAGTCTACTTTTTTTAAAAAGTCATATAATCTATTATTCCCGAATTTATTGAAATATAATAAAATAGTGGGAATCCAGTCACCTGATGGAAGACCTATATCCATAATTGTAAGCAAATTCTTATACTCATTGGATAAGCTATCTGAAGAATTTAATTTTATTATTGAGTCATATATATTTTTATAGTCATTAATTAGGTCGATCGTTTCTTTTCCTTTTTTTAACAATCCTTTTTTATAAATATTTTCTTCAAATTCATCAAGCAAATTTAGTCTAGCTTTTTCTTTAACAAGGATAGTTCTGATGAATGACAAAAATCTGTCGAAATCATCACCTAATTCACCTTCTATTTCTTCCCATTTTTTTGCATATTTTTCCCTTTCTTTTTCGTCGGTAATTTCACCGATATTAGTTGATTTTAGAATATCAGCACTTGTAAGAGGTATTCCACGATTATTGAGAATGGTAAACATTCTAAAAGCATCTTCACGATTTTCAGTAGAAACATAAATAAAAATAAGCTTTAAACCTAAAAATACCCCAAAGTCTTCAATTTCTTTTTCGGTTTTTTCTTTAAAAAAGGATTTCATTGTTTCAATGGCATTCGCCATGTGTGAAATAGATACATTTTTGCTATCAATAAGGTTTTTAATTTCCGATTTTATAGTGCCATCTTTTTCTAAAACATGTTTCTTAATAAAGGAATCAACATTGTCTCTTATTTTATATTCGATTCTTATTCTCTCGGGTATACCTTTATATTTGTTTTCCTTTTGAAAAATTCTGTCTTGACAAGCATCTTTTAAATCCTGATTGTTAGAAGCATCTCTTAGTACTGACATTAAAATGAAAAAAGTGGTTAATCTTTGTTGTCCGTCTAAAACTTCAAATTCATTGAATTTAGTTTCTGTTGTTTTCTTTAGAACCAACGATCCTAAAAAGTACTCACTCTCAGGTTTATTCAAAAATGCAAACCACAAGTCATCCAATAAGTCCTGTATGTTATCTGTATCCCATACATAAGATCTTTGGTACTCGGGAATTAGAAACCAGAAATCCGATAGTATAAAATTTAATTCTTTTTTCTCTGCAATAATTTTATTTTCTTTCATGATTAATTATGAGTATTAGTTTAATTTATTATATGTTTATTCGTTTCCACCCTTCTTCCTTATAAACAAGTCCCTCCCAAATAAAGTTATTTTCATATCCAAAGATAATTAAGAAACTTTCATTATCAGCAATTGCTTTTGATTGTCTATTTCCTCGAATAATTTCATGAAGATATTTTAGTTCTGCATAAGTATCTTTATTAGGATAAGACACTAAAACTTTAAGATCTGCATTTACAATCAGTAAGTGAGACACTTCTTGGTATAAAGCTCTGTTAAAATTATTCTCATGTTCAAAAGCAACACGTATGTCTCTAAACCAATAAGTTCCTTCTTTTATTTGAGGGACCAAGTCCTCTTTTTTATAAAGAATAGAATCTATAGAATAGTAGTCTCTAGAATAACAAAGTAAATTTAACTTTTTGCCAACCTCTTCAAGAAGACAGTTTTCATTACCTTTGATTAAAACGGTATATTCTTTGGGACTTCTCCAGTTTTCAAGTAAATGTTGTTTTCTATTTTCAACACAATCAATCCATGCATTGTAAAATTCGAATGCGGTTATTCTTTCCATTAAATATTTGCTAAAAAAATTATTTTAATTCATTATTTCACCATGATTCTCTATGGAAGGTTTAAAAGTAAACTTACAAAATTTTAAATTCTCAACTTTGTTTTTTTAAAGTTATTTATTAAAGATTCAGAAGCTTGTAACTTTTCAATATATGTATTGGAACTCACTGCAAAACATAAACAAATGTAAATAGTTTCAGGATCGGCTGTCTCTCTAATTTTATCCAGACTTGGAAAATATACGGGCATCCAAGATTAAAATGTAATTCTCTTATTAATGAAGGATTTTACTATCTTTATCAAAATAAAAACTAACATTTCTGAGCTCAAATATGAATCAACTTATTAACCATTTTTCAGTAAAAGAACTATCCGATTTTTTCAGGAATGCTATTCCTTCTTTTAAAATTGAAACAGAAGATTTAGATTACTATATAGAGGATAAAGATTTTCAACAATTTTCTGAACTAACTAGAATTGGAAATGTATCATTTAAAAATTCTGATGAACTCATTGTTTTTGCCTGTAGATATAATGGAATATTGTCGGAACGTTCTTCCAAGAAAAAACAATTTGAGATTGCAAAAATAGTTTTGAAAGAAGATTTTAAGGATGGGGCTATTTTTGTTTTTTATGATGAAGTTGGAAAGTTTAGATTTTCTTTTATTAGAAGAAATTGGGACGGAAAAGCTAGTGAAAAATATTCTTCTTGGAAACGCTTTACTTACTTTGTTACTCCTGAAGATACAAATAAGACTTTCAAACAAAGAATAGGAAATTGTACATTTAAAGATCTGGATAGTATTCAGGAAGCTTTTTCGGTTGAAAAACTGACAAAGGAATTCTACAATGATTTGTTTAAATGGTATCAGTGGACACTTACCCCAGAAGTGGGCATCACGTTTCCAAATAATACCACAACATCCGATGATGATCGCTTGAAGTTGGAAGAACAGATGATTAGGTTGATTACTCGATTACTATTTGTATGGTTTATCAAACAAAAACATTTGGTACCGGATGTATTATTTAAAACAGATAAATTATCCGAGATTTTAAAAGAATTTGATCCTAAAGATACTGCAGATGGAAGTTATTACAATGCTGTTTTACAAAACCTTTTCTTTGCGACCTTAAACAAAGCTGTTACAGAAAGAGAGTTTGCAAAGTTAGTGGATAAGAGGGATATTAAAACCAGGTATCGTTATGCAGAAATGTTTACAATCTCTGAAGAAGAAGTTCTGAATTTATTCCGTCCTATTCCGTTTTTGAACGGAGGACTCTTCGAGTGCCTGGATAAAGAAGAAAGCACAGACGGTATAAAATATCATTTAGATGGCTTTAGTAGAAGTGATAAGAGATTTCCAAATGGGAATTTCAAGCACCGGGCATTTATACCCAATGCTGTTTTCTTTGGTGATGATAAGAATGAGGGTTTAATTCCTCTATTAGAACGCTATAATTTTACTGTTGAAGAAAACGTGCCTAATGAAGTTCAGGTGGCATTAGATCCTGAATTATTAGGAAACGTCTTTGAAAACCTTTTGGGGGCTTTCAATCCTGAAACACAAGAATCTGCACGTAAACAATCCGGTAGTTTTTACACACCAAAAGAGATTGTAGCCTATATGGTGGATGAATCTTTAATAGCTTACTTAGATAGTTCACTTCCTGATATCGATGAAGATTTAATTCGTCAACTGTTTGAACAGGATACACTCCCTAAGTTTTTAGAAGTAGATCATACATTGTGTGAGAAAGTAGATGCAACATTACGCTCTGTGAAAATTCTTGATCCTGCCTGTGGTTCAGGTGCTTTTCCAATGGGAATACTGAATCGTATGGTAGAGATCTTGGAAAAATTAGATGCTAAAAATAAAGCTTCACATCACGATTTGAAACTTCATCTGATAGAAGAGTGTATTTATGGTGTCGATATACAAACCATCGCAGCACAAATCAGTAAGTTACGTTTCTTTATTTCATTGATCGTAGAACAAGAAGAAATGGACATCTCAAAGCCTGAGGAAAATTATGGAGTATTAACGTTACCGAATTTAGAAACAAAGTTTGTGGCTGCTAACACTTTAATTGGTATGAAAAAGAAGCCAGCCCAACTTACAATTTTCGATGTAACAGAAATTGCAGATAAAATTGAAGAAACAAAACAGGAATTATTAATCACACGGCAAAATCATTTTTATGCTAAATCTGCTTATAAGAAAAAAGAATTGCGAGAAAAGGATGCAGAGTTAAGAGTTGAGTTATCGAAATTAATTGAAGAAAGTGGAGAGTATACTCCCGAAGACACTTTACAATTTTCTCAATGGAATCCTTATGATCAAAATGCTAGTTCACCTTTTTTTGATGCGGAGTGGATGTTCAATATTAAAGATGGCTTTGATATCGTTATTGGGAATCCGCCCTACGTACAGCTCCAAAAAGAAAGTGGCAGGCTAGCTAAACTGTATCAAGATTGTGGTTATAAAACATTTGCAAAAACTGGAGATATTTATTCGTTGTTTTATGAGCGTGGTTGGCAACTGTTAAAAAATAAGGGATTACTGTGCTATATAACTTCTAACAAATGGATGAGAGCTGGATACGGTGAAAGCACTCGTGAGTTCTTTGCAACCAATACTAATCCTATATTGCTAATTGACTTTGCAGGACAAAAGATATTTGAGTCTGCTACAGTGGATACTAATATACTCTTGTTTTCTAAGGATAAAAATAGACAACAGACAAGAGCCTGTGTAATCAAAGAAAAGGTGTTAAATAATTTGAGCGTTTATTTTAGACAAAGTGCTACTAATTGTAATTTTTCTAAGAGTGAAAGTTGGGTAATCCTGACTGAAATTGAGCAGAGAATAAAAGCTAAAATTGAAGCCGTTGGGGTGCCACTAAAAAACTGGAACATTAATATTTATCGTGGGATATTGACGGGCTATAATGAGGCCTTCATTATTGATGGGAAGAAGAAAGATGAGTTAATCTCAGAAGATCCAAAATCTGCCGAAATCATACGACC
>NZ_JBBCQL010000088.1:0-16472 GCF_037149975.1 Chryseobacterium sp. VD8
ACTAGCGCTGTATAAATTGTAAATAAGCTCATCAAAAACAATGATGCATATAAACCTATCAATCTGGCTTTTTCAAATAATAGAGCAATTACAATTGAAATTTCAGTTAATGGTATTAACCACCTTAACAATGGTGTTAAGCTATTCGGAAAGGGCTGATTATTTAAATCATAAGTAAACCCCTTAAAATCAACAAATTTGCTTACACCAGTATAGAGGAACAAAATGACCAATAATACAACTACTATCTCCGTAAAAATTCTCTTTTTTTGCATGACAATGGTTTTTTAGCTTTTTCATTTCTCACAGTTGAAATTTAAAGGCTATTACCATTTTTTTTTCGATATAAATTTCAAACTGTCGTGAGAAATAATTCAAACAAATGTAGAGGGAGAAAACAACATGATGCAACATAATGATGTTACGATTCTAGAAAAACACCATAACTTTCCTTTATTCAAAGCAAAAATTCATATTGTAATAATTCTAGAATAATAACAAAAATGACGGTCTTTGGAAGCGCCATTCTTATAAATCACTTATTTTTTTTCTTTTTTTTATCAAATTCAAATGAAGTTTTACCATTTTCGTCAAGTATAATGTATGCATCAAACTTATTTCCTGATCTACTTTTCATGCCTTTCAAAAGTGATGTCCTTTTTTTGGTAATTAAGTTTTCCATTTCCTTATCACTTAGGGCAACCTCACAGACCTTCTTAAACTGAATCCATTCACAGTTCTTATCTGGACATTTTACTACATGTTCATTAAAGATTAAATTATGAGTTTTGCATTTTGGACATTTTAATTGCAATGTATTTGGTACAAACTCAGTAGATAGAAGTTCTGTGGTAATTTCTTTAGCATAGGCTTCCATTTCATTTTGAAATAGATTAGCATTTAACTCATTATTTTCTATCTTCTGAAGAGCAAGCTCCCATTGCGCAGTCATAGCGACATCGGCTATTTTCTTTTCTTTTACGAGTTCATAAACCTGAATTCCCTTTTTGGTTGGAACTAGATTTTTTTTCTCCCGGACAATATAATTTCGATCAAACAAAACTTCAATGATAGCTGCGCGAGTGGCTGGCGTTCCAATCCCAATATTATTAAGTGATTTACGCTCTTCTTCATTTTCAATTTGCTTCCCTGCATTTTCCATTGCCGATAGGAGACCTGCCTCAGTGTAAAGAACTGGCGGACGGGTCTTTTTTTCTAATATATTTGCCTCATTAACGCTGAGTGAATCACCCTCTTTTAATGTTGGTATATCCAATAATACCTCTTCATCATTGTCCTCATTTTTAAAGAGGTTTTGTATAGATCTCCATCCCGGATCAATCACACGGGCTCCTTTCAGAATAAATTCAAAGTGCAGTGATTCCAGCTTAACTTCAGTAATTTCTTTTGTACATTGGTAGCATATTGATTCAAGAAGCCTAATAGCAATCATATCATAGATAGCATTTTCCTTACTCGATAGGGCTGAAGGAATTTTATCTGTTATCAATAATGCATGATGATCTGTAACTTTAAGGTCATTCACAATTCTTTTATTGAATCGGCCCCATTTTACATTGTTTATCCGCTCTTTATAACCAACGCGATTCTCCAAAGCTCTGACTAGATCAGGGATCTCCGGCCAAATGTCATTAGATATATATTTACTGCCTGTTCGGGGATATGTAATGAATTTCTGCTCATATAAGCTTTGTGCAATTGATAAAGTCTCTTCGGCAGTAAGATCTAATTTCCTATTAGCTTCTTTTTGTAAAGAAGTTAAATCGAATAGTAGAGGTGGCTGTTCGTTTGAATTACGTTTATCGACTGAATTAACAATAGAACTTCCTAAACGCTCAATCGATTTTAATACTTCGGTAGCTTTTTCTTTATCATCCCATTTTTCCTTCGATATACTGGAGAAATAGAGTCCATCTTTTAAATATTTGAGTTCCAATTGCCAATAGGTTTCAATTTTAAAATTTTTATTGTCAATGTACCTCTTACAAATTAAGCTCAGAGTTGGTGTTTGCACTCTTCCTAGAGAATAAATTCCATTTCCAGCTTGTAAAGATAATGCCTGAGTTGAATTTATTCCCACAAGCCAATCCGCACGGCTTCTGGCTTGGGCAGCAAAAAATAATCCATCGAAATCGGTTCCTGGCTTTAGATTGGCAAAACCTTGGTCAATAGCTTTTTCTGTTAATGAGCTAATCCATAGTCGCTCAAAAGGTTTTTTACAATTCAAATAATTATAGATATATCTAAATATTAGTTCACCTTCTCTACCAGCGTCAGTTGCAACAATTATGCTGTCACATTGTTCAAAAATAGTTTCTATTATTTTTAATTGCCTAACTGCACTGGGATCGTCAAGATAACCTTTTTCTTTTTTGACTTTTCTTACTGTAAGTAAGAATGGATCTGGCAATATTGGTAAGTTGTCTTTTTGAAATCCGGTAATACCATATTCCGAAGGCATTCCCAAAGAAATTAAATGACCTATTGCCCAGGTAACGATATAGCCATTACCTTTTAAAAAACCTTCATTTTTTTCTGTTGCTCCCAAAAGTGCTGCAATTTCTCGCGCAACGCTTGGTTTTTCAGCTATTACTGCTTTCATATTAATTTATTTTAGGATACTCTTCGACCTCTTTTTTTAGGCGCATTGTTGGTTTCTTTTTGCGTGTTCTGCTGCCTTTTATTAGCAGGCGTACTTTGACCTGATTTTAATGGCTCCTTGATATTTTTAGTAGCTTCATTTGTTTTTCCATCGGAATTAACAGCGACCTGGGTTTTATGAGTTTCAGCTGTGGTTGCATTTTGTTTAAGTTTATTGGGGTTTTTAAAATTAAAATCCAATTCTCCTTTTTCTTTATTTAGCCATACATATCCCGGATATTCCTTCCCAGCACCATCCTTAAAATCGGTAATATATACTGTTTCACCCTTGCTAAGTTTATTATACTGGTCGAATGTAAATTCTTTCCTTCTAAAAGTTTTTGGTATTTCTGCAGATTGGTTTTGAGAGTTATCCTGTTTTTGAATTTTGGAATTTCCTTTATCAAATTGAAATTCAATATGACCTTTGAAAGCATTAAATTGGATTTCACCATTAAATAAAGTATCTCTTTTAGAAAGCATCCCTTCAAGATATACAGGCTTACCTTCCAATAAAAGATTTTTTTGATCGGGAGTAAGGGTCACTCCTTTGATAATATCATCAATACGCATCTTTTCAACCGGAAAAGAAACTAATTGATTTGTATCCTTATCTAGCGTTATCACATGGAAAGCCTTCGTATTATTATCTGTAATTAGTTCTACAGCTCTTCCCATATTTCCTCTTTCTAATAGGTTGGTTTTATCCTCTTCGGTAAATTCATGTCCTTGAAATTTTTTATCTAATTCAATTTCATTTTTTTTGGGAAGCATGTTAAATACCGCTAGACCATCCTTTCCCTGTTCAAGCCATAACTTAGCTTGGGTTTCAATTTCTTGATTTCCAACTTTTAACGATACTGTAAGCATGTCATTTGTTTTATAACCTTTTAAAAGAGAGTCCAAAAGATTGAATTTCTCAAATTCCTCGCGGCTGTATCCAAGATTTTCAAGGCTTTTCCAGTCGATTTTTTCAATGGAATAGTGATTACCATTACTATTTTCCGTTTTGTTTTGTTGTTTCGCCATAGTATTTTTATTATTGTTTTTACTCAAAATATCTTTTAGTCCTTCCAGAAGCTCTTTACCTTCAAGTTTTGCTGTATCAATAAATTGCTGCATTTTTTTCGCTATCATGACAGCAGTTTCAATAGGAACTTTAAAAAAATTGAAGCGTGTGGGATTGCCGATCTGACTAAAAAAATTCTTTAAAAAATTGGAAAGCATATCTTCATTTTTGTTGAGTTTCAAAAAAGAATTTTCTTTTCTTTTAGTTGGATCAACCGTTTCAAGCTCATCTTTTTCACCAGGTTTTTTGCCGGATTTTTTCTTTATTCCTTTAACCGCGAGAATTTTATTGGTTTCTGTATCATGGACAAGCAATGTATCTGTTAGATCATTTGCTTGATCAGATTTCTGATTTTTGGATTGATTAGTACTCATAACTCTAAATTTTTGTAAATCTCAGATCAAGGTATTTTATAAATCAATAGCAATAACTAAGTTGGAATTTTATGGTATTATTCGGCTTTCAATTTCCTCTTACGCTTAGTGGGAGTGTTAAAACTATCACGAATAAATTGGTGGACATCTGATAATTTGTAATAAAGCTTACCACTAATAGTGTAATAGAGTAATTTACCATCAGACCTGTATCTCTGTAATGAACGATTACTAATTTTTAGCATTTGAAGCAAATCCTGATTGTCTAGCAATTCTTCTCCATCAATTGCATTGTTAGTTTTCTTCATTTCTCTTACGCTCTCGGAAATCAAATCGAATCGATCCATGATTCTTTCCATCCAAGCAATAAATTCTAATCTGTCAATATTCATCTGTTTAAAATTTTTGTTCACAGACAAATTTCTTAGAGTAAAATAGCTCAGTAACCCAAGTTTAATCAAGAGCTGCCAAGAGAAATTGAAAATTTTTTTTTGTAATTTTTATTCTTCAGATGCTCCAATTCTCACGAATGAAAGGTTTCTATTTTGTTGGTTTATTAGGTCAACTTGGCATATCTTGGCATAACTTGGTAAAAAAAAGACAACCTATTGGCTGTCTTAATCAAATAATGTTATAGGTTCCTGCTCATGTATTCTTCTAAACTTACTTTAAGATGGTCAAGAAAAGCTGTTTTACTTCCGGACCTGACTTTCATTCGGTGGAAAGCATGGTGGAAATCGCCTAGTTCTATCTGGAAAAGTGTTTCAATTATGGTACTGATTTTTGATATTGCCAATCGACCATTGGATAAAGACCTGGCAGCATATAATGCATATATTAACTCTATTAGAGCGTTCTTAGAATCGGTCCAGAACATATCATCGTAATTGGTATATGTTAGCGATGGTGAATCATATTCATTGTCAGGGCTCAACCTATTTCTTATATAAGTATATAATAGTTCATCTGCAATGATATGAGCGACTTTATAGTCATAATATGTTGAAAAATTTGGATCGATTTCAAAGACAAAACTATTTAGTCCTTCTATTATATCAATATTTCCTAAAGCAAAATATTTCTTATCCAGATCTTTACGATCTGATTTTATATATCGATAAAAATCTGAATCTACAAAATGCTCCTGAAATTCTTTGTTTAATTTTTCAAGTTCATTTTCGAAATATATCTTATAAAGTTCACCAGCTTTTGTTGGACAAGATGTTTCAATTCTATATACCTTATTATAATAAATAAGCTTTCCTAGAAGTTGTGGTTTTACGTATTTAAAAAAATTGATCTCCTGATCTTTATCAATGAAACCTTTGTCTGATACAAGCTTTTTTGTTTCATTCAATAATTCTCGGAGAGAGGTCGCCATTTGATAGGCTTCTTTTATAACCTTTTCTTTAGTTAGCGTAATTTTGCATTCTTGAATTTCAATACGTTTTACTATTGTATCATAAATTGATTTTGTCATGGTAAAAATATATTTGAAAGGTTCTCATTATCAGGTCCAGTGATCAGCAGTCCTAAAAATATAATATTTTTCCCTTTGTGGCGATTTATTTAATTTATCAATTAATTATATATTATTTTGCTAATAACCTTTATTACATTTTTAAATTTTTATTGAAATATTTTATTCGTTCATAATTTGATTCATAAGCAATTTAAATTAATGTAAGGTGAAATTATTTGCTGTTTAATATTTGAGTGTGATTAGCAAATATTCGTTGTGTGATGTTTGATATAACAGGAACTAATTGACAAAATTTGTTCTAATAGGCGACTTACGTGCTAAGAGATAGATCTCCTTTATATATGGTCTAAACTATTGTAAATAAAAACCTTCCAAAATAAAGTTGGAAGGTTTAAAATGCTTGTATGATTTCTAATGCCATCTTTTTTTTGTTATTCTTTTTAAGATAGCATTACCATCACTACTTAATTCATTTAAGGATTTTTCTTTACCCTCTTGAATCCATTCTAATAGTTCCATTTTAGAAAAATGCAATCTATTTCCCTTTTTATAAAACGGTATTTCGCGTAGACAAACTTTAGAATATAATGTTGGTAATGATAATTTTAAAATTTTGCAAGCCTCTTTCGCATCAATAAATTCAAGTTCTGGCATTTCATTTTGGATACGATCCAATAAAATTTCTTCTAAACTTTCCAATCTTTCTTCAATTCTTCTAAGAATATTTGGTATTTGATCAAATGTATATTCCATTTTTTTTTTTTTCAAGTTAATAAGACCTTGAAAAACGTTCTTGATAATGACTTGATCTGTCGTAATTTGTCTTTTGAAGGTATTTATAGCTTACTAACTATTTCATAAAATCTCAAAATTACTAGATATTTAAATTATCTGTTGGAGGATCAATCTGGTCGATATTTACGATGTTCTTACCTATATCAAATAAATTAATTTTAATTTTTTCAGAGGCTTCTTTTTTTAAACTGTCAACTATTTTCGCATATATCTCTGTTGTTTTGATATCTTTATGTCCCAATAGTTTTGAAACTGTATATATAGATGTTCCAGCAGCTATTTGTAAGGTCGCAAAGGTATGTCTGAAACCGTGGAAGGTGAAATGTTTTTCTATACCAGCATTTGCCAACCACTTTTTCAACTCTGCTACTGTGTTATGATAATTTAATCCTTCAAATACTCTTGAATCAGAATTTCCTCTTGGACCTAACAATTTTATAGTTTGATCAGATACTGGATGATATTCTGCATTCTCTGTTTTTTCCTGATTATATACTATATAATAATTGCCTTCGGTTCCATGAATTTCACTCCATAATAGCTTTTCAACATCTGAATATCTGAAACCGGTCATAGCAGAGAAAAGTCCTGCCTTTTTTACTATTGGATTTCGACACTCAGAATTTGCCATTCTTTCTAATTCCTCCATGAATAAAAATGGACGATGAGTTTCCTGCGGTGCAATACTGTCAATTATTGAACCTAGGTCTGTGGGTAAAAAGCGCTTTTTAAAAGCCTCCTTTAATGTCAGCTTAAATCTTCCAAAATAAGCTACGGCAGTATTCTTTTTTATGGTTTTTCTGCGTCCCAATGCGGGGCATGTTAACAAATAATCTGCATATTCCTCACATAGCGTTTCATTCAATTCATTAAATGGAATTTCGGGCCCAACAAAAGTCTTAAAATATCTAACAGACATTACCCAGTTATAACAGTTGTTTCTTTTTTTAGCTTCAGCTTCAAAGAATTCAATAAAGTTTGATTTCATCTTTTCTTCAGAAATAAAATCAAACCTCTTGCTTTGTAATTCTATATGCCTTTGAGCTCTTACATATTCTCCTAAAGCTAAAGTTTCTTTATTGAACTTCCTTTCAGTTTCGTTTTTGGGACGATTATAGATATATAATTTTAGATAGTGTTTTCGTTCCATTTTTCCTGTTTCTGGATTATAAATGGGAGGCCATATGTCCAGAAATAAAGATTGTCTGCCTTTTGATATAGGTTTTTTCCTTAATGTTACTTTTGACATAATTTTGGATTTTTGAGTAATATTAAAAATTGATAGTGTAAGCCAGATTTTATGGCTCTCTTAGGGGAAATTTGGCGTCAGAATGCCAAATAAATTGGTGTTATCCTGAATAAATACCCAACTCAATCCTCTTTAAAATATGCTCAATTTTAACTCTTGGTACATATACAAATTTGCCCTTCTGAAATTTTGGGATATTATGTCTTTCTATAAGATTTTTTAAGGAAGTCGGAGAGATATTATACTCTTTTTGAATTTGACCCATTGTGAAGCAATCCTTTAAAGGTGTCCATTCAATCTTTTCCAAATCTTCTGTTGGATTTTGGATTACTTTTGGCTTGACTTCAAATAATGCATCAATATCTTTCTTTAATAGACGAATCTTTCTGATGGATAAATTAGCTGCAGGAATACTGCCATTTTTAACCATTCGATAGACTGTTCTCTTATCACATTTCAATAAAATAGAAGCTTCCTTGACTGTTAAGTAATCAAGGGTTTTGAGGGCAAAATAAGAGTTAGGATCTTCTTTAGGTTTTGATTGAGGTTTGGAAACTTCCTGAGTTGCTTCAGTCAATTTTTCTCTAAGTTCCCTAACATTAATCTTGTAAGCTCTGGAATTACAGGTTTTGCAACAGTATCTGGTTACTGTTGTTTGGGCAATAAATTCAAGTCCACAATGTTCGCAAATCTTCTTGATTTTCATAATATTTTATTTGTGGAAGAGATAATTTGGCTTAAGGTACATTATGGTACATTTAAGTACAATTAGGTACAATAAATTACCTTAAGTGACACTAACTCTCCCGAGTTAAAAAAAATAAAATATTATTGGTTTGAGGGACAACTGGGGGACAAAACTGAACAAAACTAACCAAACTTTGAAAAACTCATACAAAATCAATATTTTTGTAAATAGCTAATAATCAATCGTTTGGTTTGTTTTAGTTTGTTTTATTTGTCGTACTTATTTGCCGATACAAAACTTCGAAAAAATATTCCCCAAAACCTCATCGTTTGTGACCTCGCCCGAAATTTCACCGAGATATTCCAGTGCGTTTCGTAATTCGTATGCTAAAAGCTCGGTGGAAATTTGGAAAGTAATTGCTTCTTTTACTTTTTGTACGGCTTCCAAAGATTTCTGTAGTGCTTCAAAATGACGCTGATTGGTGATCACAACATTGTTTTCAGAAGCTTTTAACTGTTCTACGTAAGAAGACAATTCATTTTTAAGATCCTGAATATTCTGATTTTCAACAGCAGAAATTTTAATAAAATCAAATTCCTGAGAAATTTTGCTTCTGAAGATATTTTCTACTTTTTCATATGTTGCAGGAGAAACCTCATCAATTTTTGTTGTACAGATAATCAGTTTCAGATCATCTCTTTGCAGAGACTGGATCATTTCAATGTCTTCGGAAAAATCTTCTGTTGCAGCATCGGCTAAATAAACCAGAATATTGGCATTTTCTACCTTTTCTTTGGCTTTTTTCACACCAATTGCTTCAATTTCATCCATCGTTTCACGCAATCCTGCCGTATCAATTAATCGGAAAGCATGACCTTTTATATGAAGAACCTCCTCTATCGTATCCCTCGTTGTTCCCGCGATATTGCTTACAATCGCTCTTTCTTCTTTTAACAAAGCATTTAAAAGGGTAGATTTTCCGGCATTCGGTTTTCCGATGATGGCAACCGCAGTTCCGTTTTTGATGGCATTTCCATACTGAAAACTTTCAATCAGGGAATTTAATTTTATTTCGATCTTATTTAAAAGCTCAACCAAAGCCGATCGGTCCGCAAATTCTACATCTTCTTCTGCAAAATCAAGCTCTAATTCAATTAAAGAAACAAAATTCAGCAAATCGGTTCTCAGGAAAGAAATTTCGTTGGTAATTCCTCCTTTCAGCTGATTAATTGCCACTTTTCTCGAAGCTTCATTTTCAGAAGCAATAACATCGGCAATCGCTTCAGCCTGAGAAAGATCAATTCTTCCGTTGATGAAAGCACGAAGCGTAAATTCTCCGGCTTTTGCCATTCGTGCCCCATTTTTAATTAGGGTTTCAAGAATACGTTTCCCAATGTGCGGCGACCCGTGAAAAGCAATTTCCACAGAATTTTCTGTCGTAAAACTTTTCGGAGCCAGAAAAATAGAAAGCATTACTTCATCAATCGCTTCTTCTCCATCCATAAAATATCCGTAATGAATGGTGTGAGACTTCTGTTTTGCCAAATTTTTCGCCGGAAAAGACTTTTGCACAACAGCTAAAGCTTCATCACCCGAAACTCTTATAATTCCTAAAGCACCTACTCCATTGGCAGTTGCCAACGCACAAATGGTATCGTTATTCATACTGCAAATTTACGGTTTTTAACCGCAAACAAAAATATCCTTTATCTATTGCAATAATTTAACGAGTTCAAAATATTTTCAGTAACATAAAAATCAATCTCAATACTTTCAAACATTTTATTTTGGAGCTGTTTCCGGCTATCCACTCATACTCCTCACGCCAAACAAGCCACAGCTTCCGGGCTAAGAATGTCGGAAATTAATTATTGCTCTTCTAAATTCATCTTTAAAGCAAAGTTTATCTTTTCCACGTTATAACCACCCCGTCAAAAATTTCTTCGAAATTTTCGCCACCCCTCCAAAGGAGGGGAATTTCCATCAGGCAAAACATAGAAATAAAAAAATCACCTCAAGGAATGAGATGATTACCTGCTTTGAATTTACTATATGAAGATATGAATGATGTCTTTTTGTTGATACAAAGATAAATTAGGTTTCATTTTAATTTTTCAGGATAAACCCTAAAAACACCTCCGTAAAAATACGGTAATGCAAAAAAAACCGTCCTGCAAATACTTACAGGACGGTTTTTTAATCTATTTATTTTCTTTACAAAGGACTTACAAGTTCAAGGAACCAGTCTTTCACTTCTCCTTCTAAATATGGCGCTATTTTCTCCTCACACGTTTTGTGATAAGCATTCAGCCAGTTGATTTCTTCTTCAGAAAGAATTTCTTTCACAATGGTATCTTTAAAGAACGGACAGAATGTTAAAGTCTCGAATTCGTAGAAAGTACCGTGAATGGTGGTTGCAGATTCTTTTACGGCGATCAGGTTTTCATGACGGATTCCGTATTCTCCTTCCAGATAATACCCCGGTTCGTTTGAGCAGACCATTCCGACCAACAGTTCCTGCGGATTCATATCTTTTCTGATGTTTTGCGGACCTTCGTGAACGTTCATGAAACTTCCTACACCATGTCCGGTTCCGTGGTTGTAATCTTTACCTTCCATCCAAAGCGGAAGTCTTGCGATCGCATCCAACTGAACACCTCTTGTTCCTTTCGGGAATTTCACCATCGATAACCGGATTAATCCCTGTAAAACCAATGTTGAATTTCTTTTAAACTCATCAGAAACTGCTCCTAAAGCCAAAGTTCTTGTAATATCTGTTGTACCTTCCAAATACTGACCTCCGGAATCTACCAGAATACTTGCATCATTGGTAACTTCTTTGCTTCCTTCGCTTTTTGCAGAATAATGCATGATGGCTCCGTTGTCTTTGTATCCAACAATGCTTCCGAAACTTTCGCCTACGAAATTTTCACCTTCCGCACGGAAACCTCTCAGTTTTTCACCGATAGAATATTCGTTCATGGCTTCTTTTCCCGCGTTGTGAGTCAGCCAGTAAAGGAATTTCACCATTGCAACGCCATCTCTTACCATTACTTTTCTGAAACCTTCAAGTTCGGTCTCGTTTTTCTGGGCTTTCATCAGATTTCCGGGAACCGGAGCTTTGATGAATTCATTTTCAGATTTCAACGCTTCAAAAATCGACTGGTTGCTGTTTGGTGAAACGAGAACTTTTTCGTTTTTAAATTCTTTCAGGCAATTGTAGAATTCTTCATAAGGCATCATTTTCACCCATGCTTCATCCAGTTGTTTTCTGGATTCTACTTCAAGTTTATCCAGATCTGTGAATAATTTCGCATCGTTTTTAGTGATGACGATATAGCCTAAAAACACAGGATTACTTTCTACATCGCTTCCTCTTAAATTCAGCGTCCATGCTACATCATCCAAGCTTGAAATGATATGTACCGTTGCCTCAATATCTTCCATTTTCTGGCGTATTGCAGCAATTTTATCCACAACAGATTTTCCCGCTCTTTCTACAGGATGTACATATATTGGATTTTTCGAAGGTGTTCCCCTGTCTTTCCAGATTTCTTTCAGTAAAGGAAGGTCTTCAAGGGTAATATTTTTTGCGTTTAATTTCTGTGTTAACAATTCCCAGTTGGCGTGAGAAGTTGCCAAAGCATTCACTGCTACTTTTCCGTTCGCAGGAATTTCAGAAATGATCCAGTCGATATAATGAGGTGTTCCTTCCATTCCGTCTTTGAAAAGATCGATTCCTGAACCAGCCAGTTCGGTCGGAGCCTGTGTAAAATATCTTCCGTCTGTCCAGAGTCCCGCTTTATCTTTTGTAACTACCACAAAACCTGCAGAACCCAAAAATCCTGATAGCCATGCTCTCTCCTGCCATTCTTCCGGCAGATACTCGCTCATGTGAGGATCTGCGGAATATACTATAAATGCATCAACATTATTTTTCTGCATTTCTTCACGAAGCGCAGCTACTTTTTCCTTTGAAGTCATTTTATCTTAATTTTTTAAAGAGGTGAAGTTACGATTTTTTTGAGCTTTGAAGATGAAATTATTGTTGTTTTTAAACTGTTTCTGCATGATTCAACTTTTTTCTGTTCCTGTTATTCTTGATTTTCTGAAATGGCAAATATTTGTGGAACGGTAAAAATCCTAGCCCGGATTGCAGCATTTGTCTGAGCTCGTTTCTTGATTTTGGGATTTGCGGCGGCTCCGCCGCCGCAAATCCCAAAATCAAGAAACAGCGAGTGTGGAAAGCCGGAAAAAGCTCCTGAAAACAATCCTTTTAATGATGAAGAAAAAGCAGTAATTTCAAATTATGGGTAAGAAAACGATAATATTTAGATACCACAAAAATCAATTGTTGTTAAAATTTAACATTTTGGAAAGGTTATTGCTTACTTACAAAATATGGAAAGTCAGAATTACAAAAATCACAGGAAATTTTATCCGCCGCATCATTTCATCTATCTTCCATTGCTTTTGGGATTGGAGATATTCGGAGTTTATAAAATCTTTAAAGATGAAACCAACCAACTGATCTGGATTTTGTTTTCCGCTGTTATCTTTCTTCTTTTCTATCTTGCGATTATGCTGAGACAGCATTATGCGCTGGTTCTTCAGAACCGATTGGTTCGGTTAGAATTTAAACAGAGGTATTACGAACTTTTCCAGCAGAGATCTGATGAGGTTGAAAGCAAACTGAAATTTGACCAGATTGCAGCGTTAAGATTCGCTTATGATGATGAATTTAAAGAGCTTTTGTATAAAGCATTACATGAAAATATTTCGGGCGACGAAATCAAGAGATCAATAAAAAGATGGCGCGCAGACCATCAAAGAGTATAAAATAATAAACACCAAAAAATAAATTATTATGAAAAAATGGAGCTTATACAGTATGATGATATTTTGTCTGCTGACATTAACAAGCTGCGAAGCAGTAGAAACGATCTTTAAAGCAGGAATGTGGTGGGGAATTATCGTAGTAGTCGCCGTAATAGCTATTATTTTATGGCTGTTTTCAAGGGGTAGGAACTCTTAACCAAATCATCTTATGGAAAATTCAGACTTAGAACTCATTTCACATCTGAAGCCTTCGAAGATCGTAAAAATTATGAAAGATCCGGTAGCCTCTGCAAAGGCGGTACATCTTATATATACCACCGATGCAGAAACAGCCGGAATTACACGGAAGAAAACCGGAAAAAAATATTCTTACTACAGAGACGGCGAAAAGATAAGGGATAAAGAAGAAATTACAAGAATTAACAAGCTGGTTATTCCTCCGGCGTGGGAAAATGTCTGGATCTGTGCATTGGACAACGGACATCTTCAGGCGACAGGTTTCGATGTTAAAAAGCGTAAACAATACCGTTACCATCCACTTTGGAGTGCTTTGAGAAATCACACAAAGTTTTACAGAATGCTTCAGTTCGGGTATGCTTTACCGGATATTCGTCTTCATGTAGAGAAAGATTTAGCCTTAAGAAATTTCGAAAAAAGAAAGATTCTTGCATTGATCGTAAGTTTAATGCAGAGAACCAACATAAGAATTGGCAATAATGCCTATGAAAAACTGTATGGTTCTTTCGGTTTAACGACTTTAAAGGAGAAACACGTTCAGGTTAAGGGACAGAAAATAACTTTTCATTTTAAAGGCAAAAAAGGCGTAATGCATGATATTGATCTGAAAAGCAGAAGGCTTTCCAGACTGGTACAGAAATGCAAAGACATTCCCGGAAGAGAGCTTTTTCAGTATATTGATGATGAAGGAAACCGCCATACTGTAGATTCGGGGATGGTAAACGACTATATTAAAGAAATCAGCGGTGAAGATTTTACGGCGAAAGATTTCAGAACGTGGTCTGGAACCGTAAATGCTTTAATTGCTTTTAAGGAAATCGGTTATGCAGAAACGCATACAGAATACAAGAAAAAAGTAAAAGAAGCCCTTGAAATAGTTGCTTCCCATCTTGGAAATACAAGTACGGTATGTAGAAAATATTATGTTCATCCTTTGGTTATTAATCTGTATGAAAACAACACCATCAAAAAGTATCTTGATGAGCTTGAACAAATAGAGGAAAATGATGGTAAAGCAGATCTCACACAGGAAGAAAAATTAGTTTTAAAAATTTTAGAAAACGAAAAGATGTAGACTATTTATAGATTTTTTTATTTAATTTTTTTCTATATAAAGTTGGAGAACTATACTCATACTCTACATTTGGATAAAATTTTTCAACCTCCAATAACTCTCTTTCTGCAACAGAAATATTTTTAATTAAGTCATACTTTGTAATTAGTCTTTCGTTTTCAACTTTTAAATTATTCTCAACTAATACATTTAGCTCCCAGGCTCTACCTAGAATACTAATACTATTTAAAAAGAAAAAAATTTGTTCATGATTTGACATTTGTTATCTGAAAAATTTTGCAAAATCCCATTTTTCAGAATATTTAAAATCTTTACCTTTATTTAAGTAATTAATCATTGCAAATAAATTTCGGTAGTAATGTCCAAAATTATTTTGAACTCCTTCATAATATCTATCAAATCTTTCTAAGCATGGTTCACTAAAATTTTCAAATTCTAGAAATATTTTATTCCAGTTTTGTAGATAAATATAATCATGAGCCATATAAGCTGGTTTGTAGGACAAATAATTAATAACATTATTAACATATTCTGAATCATACTTATTTCTAAATATAGTTTTAATATTTTCTCTACCCTTTTTTCCAACCCCATAAAAAAATAAAACATAACAAAATTCTAATTTTATCCAGTTATTTAAGCTAGAGCTTTTATTTCTAGAAAGTAAATTTTCTTTATAATCTTTTGTGATTTTTTCTTCAAAGCTAATTTTATTACTATTATTAAATCGATTCACATCTTCAATTAAAATATTAAAATGTCCATATAATATTGGAAATGTTGATTTGTTTGTAAAAATTCTTCCGGATTGCTTACTTCTAAAACTAAATCTTGAAATATTTTCATTATAAATATCCATTAGTTTAAAAATCCTATTTTCAAACTTATCTTGTGTAAATTGTTTCTTGATTTCATCATTGGCGAAAACTTGCATTAGAAAAGCTAAAAAAGTAAAAATTGCTGCAACTAATCCAATTAAAGGATTTAATATTCCACCGATAGAATCACCTATTTCATTAGGTTTAAGAATTATTTTTTCATTTTGTTCATTATTAAATTTACTATCTGGAATATGTAAAAGAATATCGTTTGTAGAATAATAATTGTAAATATAAATCGAAAAATAAATTATAATTATGATGCTGAGAGTTGAAATAAAATATTTAAAGAAAAAATTATTTTTTGTCATGAATTTCTATTAGTTTATCCAAATATAGTACTTAAACTTTAATTATAATTTTTAACTATGAAAATGATACTTGCTTACCTATGCTTGAAATCGTAAATTTGTATCATTAGCAAATAAAAAATATACAACTAATATGTCTAAAGCAATTTCGCAAGTACCATTTGCAGTAAACGAGCCCGTAAATTCGTATGCACCGGGAACTCCGGAAGTAAAAAGTCTGATCGCCCAGTACAAAAAAATGTGGGCAGAAAAGATCGAAATCCCAATGATCATCAATGGTGAAGAAGTAAAAACAGGAGATAAAGTTCAGCTTCAGTCGCCTCAGGATCATGCGCACGATTTCGGATTTTATCACAGAGGAACGATGCAGCATGTAGATGATGCGATAAACGCTGCGCTGGCTGCGAAAAAAGAATGGAACGAACTGGGATGGGAACACCGTGCTGCCATTTTCTTAAAAGCGGCTGATCTTTTGGCTGGACCTTACAGAGACGTTATTAATGCAGCAACGATGATCGGACAGTCTAAAAATGTTCATCAGGCTGAAATTGATTCCGCTTGTGAATTCATCGACTTCTTAAGATTCAACGTAGAATTTATGACGGAAATGTATTCTGAACAGCCGGTTTCTGATGCAGGAATCTGGAACAGAGTGGAATACAGACCATTGGAAGGATTCTGTTTTGCGGTAACTCCTTTCAACTTTACTGCGATTTCAGGAAATTTACCGACCTGTATGGCAATGCTTGGAAACGTAGTGGTTTGGAAGCCTTCTGATAAGCAGGTTTATTCCGCAAAAGTAATCATGGACGT
>NZ_JBBCQL010000089.1:0-16345 GCF_037149975.1 Chryseobacterium sp. VD8
GTTTTCGTGGTAAATATAGGTTTTGGATGGATTATTTCAAGCCGGTTTTCAGAATTCTGGAAATTCGGATTTCTATCAATCTCAGTCCTATCGGCAATTACCATTTTTTTATTTTCAAAGCTTCCTATTTCGGAACCTGAAAAAATGAAGAGTGAAAATATTTTTAAAGAAGTTGCAGAAATTATCAACCCTTTAATCATCATATTTTTAGCGGTAATTTTTTCTATTGTTTTTTTAGAACAGAGTTTTAATTCCTGGCTGCCGTCTTTTTACAAAAACCATTTAAAAGTAAATTCTTTTTTTGCACTTCAGGCTTCATCGTTTTTAGCCCTTTTCTCTTATGCAGGAAGAACGATTACAGCAAATGTAATCCAGAGATTTTCACTTTCCAAATATTATATTTTGTGTATAGTATCTATTGCTACAGTTCTTTTAATCATCATCGGAATCCAGTTTTCCGGTTGGGACGATTCTAAAATCCTGCTGTTTCTTTTTCCTGTTATAGGATTGTTTTTATCTCCGCTTTACCCGGTAATCAATTCTAAAATGATCGCTACAATAGATAAATCCAAGGCTAACCTTTTCACCTCACTAATTGTTATTTTTTCTTCGTTGGGAAGCTCTGTAAGTTCGATCATCATGTCGGTTTTATTCGAAAATCAGCTCCTAAACTACTACTCCGTTTATATTTTATCTGCTGTTTTTCTGTTGTTTACAATTAGTTTAATTTATTTTAGATTTGCAGATACAAAATTTAGAAAATAATTTTATTTTTACTCCCATGAAAATCAAGAACGAAAAGAGTAAGGAAACCCTTCAGGAACTTATTGATACAAAAGACTTTGTAGCACACGTGTCTGTAGACTGTACCATATTTGGTTTTCATAACAACATCCTGAAAGTTTTACTCTTAAAATACCACGATCTGGATTTGTGGTCTCTTCCCGGAGGTTTTGTTTTTAATGATGAAGATCTTCGCGAAGCGGCAGAACGTGTTCTGTATGAAAGGACGCATCTCCAAAATATCTTCCTGAAACAGTTTCATACTTTTGGAAGAATCGACAGAACCGAAAATAATGTTCACCAGATTCTGCTTAAAAATAAAGGCGTTGAAGTTCCTATAGATCACTGGATTTTCCAACGTTTTATTACGGTAGGATACTGCAGTCTGATTGATTTTTCGATGGCAAATACCTTTCCGGATGCCTTCAACGAAAGCTGCGAATGGTTTGAAGTGGATAAACTGCCCAAAATGGCATTTGACCACGACCGAATTATCGAAACCGGACTGGAATATCTCAGAATGAACATCAATACCGAAGTAGCGGCGAGTAATCTTCTTCCCGAAAAATTCACCATGAAAGATCTGCAATGTCTTTATGAAACGATTTTGGGCGAAAAATTCAGAAGGAACAATTTTCAGCGTAAAATTTTAAGTCTTAATATTTTAGACCGACTGGAAAAACTGTATGACGGTTCTGCCAATAAAGCTCCGTATTTGTACAAGTTTAAAACCAGAATCTACAATCCGACAAATCAGTACCCTATTTCCAACGAAGAGGAAAATTAATTTTTGATGCTTTGTATCTGAAATCTGTATTAAACAACTAAAAATCAGCAGATAAAAGTCATTTAAAAAAAATTTCTCTGAAATAGTGAAAAGTCTTATTTTTAGGAAAATTAAAATATAATGTCATATTATTCCCTTACCAGCATTCCCGATTATTACGGGATCGATGCTTTACTTACTGAAGAACATAAACTTATCCGACAGTCTGTAAGAGACTGGGTAGAAAGTTTTGTGATGCCGCAGATTGATCATGCTGCCCAAAACCACACCGACATCCCGAATTTAATGAAGGAATTGGGACAAATCGGAGCTTTAGGACCTTATATTCCGGTTGAATACGGCGGTTCCGGACTGGATCAGATTTCTTACGGTCTGATTATGCAGGAGCTTGAAAGAGGGGATTCTGCGGTGCGCTCTGCTGCCTCTGTACAGAGTTCTCTGGTGATGTTCCCTATTAATGAATTTGGTTCGGAAGAACAGAAAAGAAAATATTTACCCAAATTAGCTGCCGGAGAAATGATCGGTTCTTTCGGTTTAACGGAGCCAAACCACGGTTCTGATCCGGGTTCTATGGAAACCCATTTTAAAGATATGGGAGATCATTATCTTCTGAATGGGGCTAAAATGTGGATCACCAACTCTCCTCTTTGCGATATTGCCGTAGTCTGGGCGAAAAATGAAGAAGGAAAAGTTCAGGGACTGATTGTTGAAAGAGGAATGGAAGGTTTTACAACACCTGAAACTCACAATAAATGGAGCTTAAGAGCTTCAAAAACTGGAGAACTGGTTTTTAATGATGTAAAAGTTCCGAAAGAAAATCTTCTTCCGGGAGTAACAGGACTAAAAGGACCTTTATCTTGTTTAAATTCAGCAAGATATGGTATTTCATGGGGTGTTATCGGAGCGGCTATTGATTGCTACTGTACTGCGGTTCAGTATTCTAAAGAAAGAAAACAGTTTGGAAAACCCATCGGATCTTACCAGTTGCAGCAGAAAAAATTAGCTGAATTTTTAACAGAAATCACTAAAGCTCAGTTACTTTGCTTACAGCTAGGAAATCTTAAAAACGATCATAAAGCAACTCCTGCACAGATTTCTATGGCTAAAAGAAATAATGTAAAAATGGCGATTGATATTGCCAGAGAATCCCGCCAGATTCTTGGAGGTATGGGAATTATGGGTGAATTCCCGATGATGCGCCACGCAGCCAACCTTGAATCTGTGATTACTTATGAAGGAACGCACGACGTTCATTTATTGATTACAGGTCTTGATATTACAGGAATTAACGCCTTCTAAGAGAGAAAATTTTGTAATAAATAATACATAGTCTGATCAGTTTTCTGGTCAGACTTTTTTCTTTTTAAAAAAAATTGATATTCGCTGAATAATTATTGATATGATAAAATTACCGCTGTTTTATTTTAAAATTTTAATTTAAACATCAATAAAAATTGACAATAATGAAAAAATCAATTACTCTTTTTCTGGGACTTACTGCTTATTTCTATTTTGCGCAACAAGCCGGAGATGTTTTCAGTGTTGAACAAAAACTGGATCTTACGCCACAGGCGGTGGCAGGCTTTATTTCAAACAATCTTGGTGAACAGAATTCTCCGGATTTTGTAAATTATCTCAACAGTTTTAATGTAGGTTTAAAAGCTTATAAAATAACGTATTATACAAAAAATGAGAAAAATAATCTTGTAAAAGCAACGGGACTTCTGATGTACCCGAAAGCAAATTACAAACTTTCTACTGTAGTTTCGGATCACGGAACTACCGACAGCCGCCAAAATGTACCTTCTAATCTTAAAGGGGTTCTGTATGCAGGATTTGTAGTGGAGCTTTCTTATGTTCTCAACGGCTATATTTTAATGGCTCCCGATTATGTAGGGATGGGAAGCGGAGACGGAGTTCATCCGTATGTGCACTATCCTACCGAAGCTTCTGCGACCATTGATTTTGTAACGGCAGCCAACAAAGTTCTTGTCCAGCAAAATGTGAAACGCTACGACGAGTATTTTTTAACAGGTTATTCGCAGGGCGCTCATGCAGCTATGTCCACATTAAAGAAATTGAGCATTTCGAATCCTAACAATCTGAATTTCAAATATGCTTATATGGGAGACGGACCTTATGATTTTTCGGGCGTTACTTTACAGAAAGGGGTTCTGGAAAAAGATGTTTACCCTTTTACTTCTTTTATCGCCAATGTTGTTAATACCTGTAATAAAACTGGTTACCAAATGTACAACAGCAGTATTTCGGAAGTAATCTCTTCAGAATATCTAGATCGCTACAATTATCATGTTATTCAGGATAACGGAGGTTTGCTTTGGGGACCTTTGGTATGGAGAACACTTTTTACCAATAATTTTGTAAATGATGTCACGAATAATCAGAATAACAAATTGAGACAATGCCTGAAATCAAACGATGTGTACGACTGGTATAACAAAACACCTATGACTTTAGGACATTCTACGGTTGACCTTGCCATTCATCCGGAAAATACTTCTAAAACCATTGACGTTCAGAGAGGTTACTATTCGTGGTGGGATCTGAATAAATACAAACTTGAGGCATTTTACTGGGGACCTTTAGGACATATCGGAGGAATCGTACCTTTTATTCTGGCTTCCAATGCCAAATTTAATACTTTAAGAAGCGGCGGACTTTTAAATGAATGGGCGATGCTGACTTCTAAACAGTCTCAAAATAGTCAATCCGGAATCAGTTCTCTCTATAAATCACAGATAAAACCAGATCTTCAGAATATGGAACTTCTTGAAGTCACAGATTTCAATAAAGAAAAAGCTGAACGAAAAGCTGTGAGCAACAACAATTTAGCCTCCTTACAAGATGGAGTATATTTATTAAAAGTCTCCGAAAATAATTCGGAAAAACTCATTCCGTACATTAAAAACAGTCCGGAAACGGTAGAAGAAAAAGATATTGTAAAATCTGAGCTCAACAATATTCTGAATTTAAAAATCAATCAGGAAGAACTTTTAGCTGTCAATATTTTTGATGACAATAAAAATCTTATCAAATCCATTTCTCAGGAACAGTATATTAAAGACGGAGGAATAAATCTCAATACTATTGATTCTCAAAATCTTATTTTAGAAATCGCTACCCGTTTTTATAATTTGCAGTTTAAAAAGCAAATCAGAGAAGTGAAAGCGGAAGATCCTATTTCAGTTATTGCTCAGAATAATCAGATTATTGTAAAAGCTAAAAACGGTATTAAAAATATCAGTATTTACAGTATTTCAGGAGATTTAATCCAGAATCAGGAAGTAAACAGTTCTCAATTCGAATCAAATACCATCAAAACAGGAGTTTATGTGGTTCAGGTAATTCAGAATGACGGAAAAACCTTCAATAAAAAAGTGAAATTATAGTAATTTTCTTCATACAATCCTTCAAAGAGTGCATCCGTTTCAGATGCACTCTTTTTATACAGAATAAGGTTTTATGTTTTCGATGAATGCAAGATCAGGATTCAGAATTTCTTCAATCAGGCTTTTAATGGATTTCATGGCATCATCAATATCTCCTTTTTCAAATTGCAGAGAAACCACGCCTTTTTTAGCTTCCGCAAAACTCCAGATTCCCGTCTCAATCGGAAGTCCCCAAAACTCGGGAAGATTCTGCACAACATACTGATAAATACATAACTGCAAAGCCTGTTTTCGGTCGCTGTTATGGAAATATTCGTCTACATTGGATTCGTCGATTTTTACGATGAGATTTTTAATTTTTGCCGTTTTATAATCAATAATTCTCAACGTTCCGTTAAGCCGGTCGATCCTGTCGATGAAGCCGAAAAAAGAAACTTTGTCTTTTTCATCAAGATAAAAATCTACATTTTCGAAACGTTTTTCGATGTCTAAAATTTCCAGTACATTTCCGCTTTTTATCAGCTCAAGATCATGATTTAAAATATTTTCAATGACTTTTTTAGCAATGGCTTTATGAATGAAATTCATTCCTTTTTCATAAAATTCCGGCTGATGTTTCAGCTTTTCAATAGCCACTTCTATATATTGATCTATTGCTTTAACTGATTCTTTTAAATCGTTTTCTTTTAATATTTTACCTTTTAATACTTCATAAATTTCTTGAAGGGTATAATGCACCAGATTACCGTAATTTTTTACCGACAGTTCTTCTTCAATTTCATCACTTTCCGAGGTCTTTAAAATCTTGGAAAGGTAAAAATCAATCGGATTGTACAGATAACTTGTAAGGTGGGATGCAGAAACTTTTTCCTTCCATTTTTCAAGCCGCTGAAGAACAATTTCAGTTTTTGAAATTTCAATCGGCTGTGTAATAATCGGCTCAGAAGAATTTTCAATAATCAGATGTTCAATATTGTGAGAACTTTCCATTTCGATCTGGGTGATGAAACGGCTTTTCTCTCCCGTATTCACTCCGGAACTTAGAGCATTAAAAAGCAAATGAACATTTTTGGAATCCTGAATCAATCTGTAAAAATGATAGGCATAAATACTGTCGTTTTCCAAAAAAGTATGAAGATCAAAAAATCTTCTGATATCAAAAGGAATATAGGTATTCTGTGAATTTCCGAGTGGTAATTTCCCTTCGTTCACAGAAAGCATAATCACATTTTCGAAATTGAGGAGACGGGTTTCAAGAAGTCCCATAATCTGCAACCCCCTCAAAGGCTCCCCCTGAAAATCAATACTTTCAGAGTTAATATGCTGATTAATCAGAATTTCCAGTGTTTCCATTTTAATTTCAAACTGATAAGGAGACAACTGGTTTTTGATAATTCTGAAAGCATTTTCGAAATGGGAAACGTTTTCATACTGAATATCATCAATTTCCAGCCATTTGATCTGCTTGCAGAATTCAATTAAAGAATCTAAATAAACAGTCGTAGACTCTGCTTTTTTCAGTAAATTATAGTACGAAAGTTCATGCAACAATTCATGAAAAAGCTTTTTGGAAATGTAAACGATATTGCGTTCTTCAATTTTCGCTTTAAAATTATTGATCACCAATTCATCTTCAGCAGATTTCGGCAGCTCTTCCAGAATCGGGAAAATATCACGGTAATAATATGACGATTTGTTTTTCTCGAGTTGTTTCTGAAGATAGAAAAGCTGTTTTACGGCATTCGAAAAGGAAAGGTTTTTCAGAGGAAAACCCATCGTTATATTCAGATTGGGAACGCCGTGCATTACATCCAGACTTGCAGGAAGCAGATTTTCATCCAGCAAAACCACCGCAGTATCGGAGTATGTCTTATTTTCTATTTCTTTGAAGATTTCCGGTAAAATTTTCGTCTGGGTAATATTTCCTGAAACTTCGTAAACTTTTATGTTTTTGGGCTGATTAAAGTCGTCTTCAATCCATTGAAAAAGACGGTGATCATCAAATTCTTTCCACGTTTTATGGTTTCTTAAAAACTTTCCGGCTTCCTGTCTTTCATCATCAAAATAATAATGATCTGCCTGAAAAAAGCACTGTCCTTTGTCCCATTGCAGAAGACTTCTTACGAGTTTTTCTTCCGCCGGAGTAAAAGCATTGAAACCGCAGAATACAAATTTTTCACTGGTATTTTTGGCAAATTCATCAATTTTTGCTTTTGCCGTTTCGTTGATCATCCCGGAAGTTGCCCAGTTTTTCTCCTTCAGTTTTTTCTTGAGAACGGGAAGAAAGACATTCATGTTTTTCCAGAAATTAAGGAATTTTTTTCGCGGTCCTTCATCGTCTTCTCCCAAATCCTGTGCCCATTCTTTAATCCGCTCTTCATCAAACATATACTGTAAAACGGCTTCATCGCTTTCTGAGAATTTCAGGATATCGTCCCAGTCTTTCTGCAACGTGGGAAACCATTTCAGAAATTCTGCAAAATCGTCATTGGGAATCAGGTTCAGGCTTTTATACACATCAAAAGCGAAAAGCCAAAGTGCAATTCCCTGAATCTGCTGTTTGTCGGCAATTTTATCAATCAGTTCCTCAATCGTAAAAAAATTCGGCAGAAATCCGGAGTAATTATTTTCCTCAAGAATTCGTCTGATGAAAACAATGGGACGTTTTCCGGGCAGAACGATATTAAATTCAGATAAATCGGAATTTTGGCTTAATAATTCACTGATGATTTTATTGAGGAATTTCAAGAGGTTTTATAGTTTTTGTAATTTTCCAGTTGTTCAGCAATAATACGGTTGTATTCCGCCTGCTTTTCCTCTACCATTCCGTTCCTTGTTTCGCCGTCATAAGTTTTCTGGAAATCCTGATATTCTTTGAGGATCTTATTGTAAATGGTTTTAAAATACCTGTCGAAATCAGCTCCGTTTTTAATCTTTTCCGAAACTTCTTTTCTCAGTTTTCGGGCAAAAACTTCAGCAACATCAAAATGTTTCTGCTCATGAAGCAGCACATAATCATTGATTCTTTTAACGTCTTTCCACGATTGGTATTCGTTAAAAATTGTCTGAATCGTGATTTTTACCGGAGCTTTCGGATTTGAAGATTTTACGTAGGAATACGTCCAGCCACAGTTGGTATACGCCACGACATTGTCTCCACGCTGGTTGTTAACTTGGCTTTTAAAATTGCTCCAATTCAATTTTTTTCCCTCTTCCCACTTTATTTTCTGACCGAATACAATATTGGAAATCAGAAAACAAGCTGCAAAAACTCCTTTCATTTATTTTTATTGAACTACTATTGTTTTGGTGATCCAGTTGTTTCCGCCATTCCAGAATTTAAAAGTATATTTCCCAATCTGTTGCGGACTGAAATTGATCTGATTGGCAGAAGTGTATGTTTTTTCCGTACACGGTCCGTTCGTAATGTATTTATAAGCCGTAACGGTTCTGGTTAAATTATCATTATGCACATAATCATATCCATAAAAACCCTGACAATGAGAAGGATAAGCAGAATAAGTCTTAATACTCTGGACCGAAAAGACATCCATCGTATCATTAACAATTCTCACACTGTCAATTTTAATTTTGTCAACAGATTCTATGGTATTATAGTCATCGTCATTGTTACAAGATGTAAAAAATAATCCTAAAACTAATGCAGAAAACCCAAAATGGAGAAACTTTTTCATAGTTACAAAATTTAGATTATTATTAAAAATATCAGAATTTATTCCTTAATAATGTAAAATTAAGAATTAAAATTACCTTTAGAAAGATACACTACTTTTTTTGTATCATAAAATTCTTCGTCAAAATAACTTTTCAGGCTGAAAATTTCACATTTCAGTCCGGCAAGTTCTTCAGCAAGATCCCCTCCTTTCAGATACAGAACGCCATTATGCTTTGTATTGAACTGTTCTTTCTCGAATTTACCTTTCAGCCATCTTAAAAATTCCGGCATCTGTGTTACGGCACGGCTTACTACAAAATGGAATTTTTCCTTTAATTTTTCCGCTCTTCCGTGGATTGCGGTTACGTTTTTTAATCCGGCTCCTTCTGCAACAGCATTTACCACCGTTATTTTCTTTCCGATAGAATCGATCAAAGTAAATTGGGTTTCGGGAAACAAAATTGCAAGAGGAATTCCGGGAAAACCACCGCCTGTTCCAATGTCCAAAACTCTTGTTCCGGGAGCAAATTCCATCACTTTTGCAATTCCCAAAGAATGTAAAATATGCTTTTCGTACAGAGATTCCATATCTTTTCTAGAGATCACATTGATTTTTTCGTTCCATTCGTGGTATAAAACTTCCAGTTTATTGAACTGATCGATCTGTGTCTCTGTAAGATCCGGAAAGTATTTTAGTAGTAACGTTGTAGACATATAAATTATTATAAAAAGCAAAAATAAGTTTTTTATCAGCTTTATTCAAATTATCAAAACCAAGATTTATCTTTCTCAAATTCCTTTACACCTCTTTTTCGATATAATTGTTGGTTCTTTTCTGTAATTTTGAAATTTTCTCATCCGGTTTTCTGGGATTGATGGATGACTGATTGATTCTTATTTCTACACAGATTCTGTTCATGAAGGAGCAAAACTATTTTTACTTTAAACAATTAGTTGAATAAGTAATAAAACGCCAGCGCAGACAAAAAAGCTGACTCCGGCTCTATTTTAACTTCTGAAGAAATACTTTTTATTATATTTGTTAAAATAGAAATAATTACATGGAGAAACTTTCAGATAGAGTACAGAGACTTGGTTACTCACAAACTTTTGTTATGTCGAATAAGGCTAGAGAAATGAAAGCCAGCGGAATAGATGTTATAAGCCTTACTTTAGGGGAACCCGATTTCGATGTTCCGGACAATATCAAACAGGCTGCTTTCGATGCCATTAACCAAAATTACAGTCACTACTCTCCTGTTCCCGGATTTTTAGAACTTCGTGAAGCAATTGCTCACAAATTAAAACGAGATAATAATTTAGCATATAAACCAACGCAGATCTGCGTTTCCAACGGTGCAAAACAGGCGATTTTAAATGTTCTGGCTGCTCTTCTTAACGACGGAGATGAAGTAATTCTTCCGAATCCGTACTGGGTAAGCTATGATGAAATGGTAAAAATGATGGGCGGAGTTTCTGTGATGCTTCCGACTTCGTATGTTACAGATTTTAAAATCACTGCAGAACAGCTTGAAGAAGCTATTACAGATAAAACAAAGGCTGTCCTTTTCAGCTCACCGTGCAACCCTTCAGGCGGATATTACACGTATGATGAACTGAAATCTCTGGCAAAAGTGATTGCCAAATATCCTCACGTAACGGTAATTTCAGACGAAATCTACGAATTCATCAACTACGAAACGAAAACAACGTCGATTGCTCAGTTTCCAGAGGTTTACGAACAGACTGCCGTTATTAACGGAATGTCTAAAGCGTTCGCGATGACAGGATGGAGAATCGGTTATTCTGCGTGTCCGGAATGGCTGGCTAAAGCGTGTGAAAAAATTCAGGGACAAATGACGAGCGGAGCAAATACAATGGCTCAGAGAGCTTCTATCACCGCTTTACAGACCGATCCTTCGGAGTATAAATATATGATTGATGCTTTTAAAAAAAGAAGGGATCTGGTTTATGATTTAATTAAAGAAATTCCAGGTTTTAAAGTGGTTTTGCCTAAAGCTGCGTTTTATTTCTTCCCGGATGTATCACATTACATCGGAAAAACGTTAGACGGAACAGAAATTAAAGATTCTGATGATTTCGCGATGTTCCTTCTCGAAAATGCTCATGTAGGATGTGTTGGCGGAGTCTCTTTCGGAAGTCCTGAATGCATCAGATTTTCTTATGCGGCTTCGGAGGAAGATTTAAAAGAAGCCATGAGAAGAATTAAAGATTTACTTGATAAATTTAACTAAGAATAATTTAAGCATTTTTTTAAATAATAATCAAACATATTCCAACATCAATTAACATGAATTTTTTCAAAAGAATCACCATTGTAACCAGTATTGCAGCAGCAAGTTACTGCGGATACGCTTACGGACAGGATTTCCAGTGGAAAGAAGCACAGTCGAATGGCTACACCTATAAATATGTAACCAACGACCCTACCTCAGCAAGATATTATACGCTGAAAAACGGATTAACCGTTATTCTGAGCCCAACGAAAAAAGATCCAAGAATCCAGACTTTTATTGCAACGAAAGCAGGAAGCAAAACCGATCCGGCGGATCATACCGGTTTAGCGCATTATCTGGAGCATATGCTTTTTAAAGGAACAGATCAATTCGGATCAAAAGACTGGGCAAAAGAAAAACCGCTTCTTGACCAGATTGATGCTCTTTACGAGAAATACAATTCGACAACGGACGAAGCAAAGAGAAAGGAAATTTATAAAGAAATCGATAAAGTTTCGGGAGAAGCAGCAAAATATGCTATTGCGAACGAATACGACAAAATGATGTCGGGAATGGGCGCAGACGGAACCAACGCATTTACTTCGTACGAACAGACAGTTTACACAGAAGATATTCCCGCGAATGTAACGGATAAATTTTTAGCATTACAGGCAGAACGTTTCAGACAGCCGATTTTAAGACTTTTCCATACAGAATTGGAAGCAGTTTATGAAGAAAAAAACAGAGGTCTGGATAATGACGGAAGAAAGGTTCTGGAATCTATGTTTGCTGCGATGTTCCCGAATAACAATTACGGAAAGCAAACGACCATCGGAACGATTGAACACCTGAAAAATCCTTCACTAAAAGCGATCAGAGAATACTATAACAATTATTACGTTCCGAATAATATGGGGATCATCATGTCGGGAGATTTTAATCCTGATGAAATGATTGCGAAGATCGACAAAGCTTTTTCTTATATGAAAAACAAACCGGTTCCGGCATACAATCCGGGACAGGAAAGTCCGATTATGGCTCCGATTACCCGGGAAGTTTACGGCCCGAATCCTGAAAACATCATGATCGGATTCCGTTTTCCGGGTGCTACGACAAAGGATGCAAGAATGCTGAATTTCATCGGAAGTATGCTTACCAACGGACAGGCGGGATTAATTGACCTTGATCTTGTTAAAAAGCAGAAATTACTGAGCGCTTATGCTTTTCCGTATGTTCTGAAAGATTATTCGGCGCTTTTGTTACAGGGAAATCCTACAGAAGGACAGTCTTTGGATGATGTGAAGAATTTATTGCTTCAGGAAATCGACAAGCTCAGAAAAGGCGAGTTTTCTGATGACCTGATCCAGTCAATCGTGAATAATGAGAAGAAAAATGTGATCCAGAAGTATGAAAAATACACTTCCAGAGCGGAATCTCTGATGGATGAATTCACTTCCGAAGTAGACCATAAAACCCAGCTTCAGTATATTGAAGAAATTTCTAAACTGACAAAAAAAGATATCATGGATTTCGCATCTAAATATCTTAAAGACAACAATTACATTGCGGTTTACAAAAGAAAAGGAGAAGACAAAAATATCGTAAAAGTAGACAAACCTACAATTACTCCGGTTTCCGTAAACAGAGAAGACCAGTCTCCGTTCCTGAAAAAGATCGACGAAATGCCGGAAGCTCCGATTTCTCCGGTATGGCTGAATTTTGAAAAAGATATTGCCAAAAGCAAGGTAAAATCTGTGGATGTACTTTCTGTAAAAAATACGGATAATGATCTTTTCAGATTGTACTATTATTTCGATGCCGGAAAATGGAATAATAAGATTCTTCCTTTGGCAGCAGAATATCTTCAATATTTAGGAACAAAAAATAAATCTTCGGAAGACATCAGTAAGGAATTTTACAAACTGGCTTCAAGTTTCAATGTAAGCGCAGGAAATGAAGAAACCTATGTAACTTTGGAAGGTCTGAATGAAAATTTCGATAAGACAGCGGCTCTGTTTGAAGATTTAATTAAAAACTGTGTGGCTGATCAGAAAGCTTTAGATTCTTATAAAGTGAGGCTGAAAAAATCAAGAGCCAATGCGAAACAGAACAAAGGTTCTATCATGAGCGGATTGAGAAGCTATGCGCAGTATGGTCCGCAAAATCCATTCAATAATGTATTGAGTGATGCCGAACTGGATGCCTTAAAAGCAGAAGATTTAGTGAATGTATTGCACGATTTATTTAACTTTAAGCATAAAATTCTTCATTACGGTCCGAAATCAGCCAACGAAGTTGCTTCTTCTTTAACGCTGATCCATAAAGTTCCAGCTTCGCTGAAAGAGATGCCGAAGTCTACAACATTTACCCAGATTCCTACGGATAAGAATAAAGTATTGTTTGCCCATTACGATATGGTACAGGCAGAAATTTTCTGGGTAAGAAACAGCGATCCTTATAATGTAAGCATTACTCCGACTGTAAATTTGTTCAATAACTATTTCGGTGGCGGAATGGGTTCTGTGGTTTTCCAGACCATCAGAGAGTCAAAAGCTCTGGCTTATTCTACCTACTCTTACTTTTCGCTTCCGGGCAAAAAAGAGGATAAAGATATGATCATGGCTTATGTGGGAACTCAGGCAGATAAATTCAATGAGTCTACCACAGCGATGAATGAGCTTCTGACAACGCTTCCAAAATCTGATCAGTTATTTGAAACCGCAAAAAGCGGACTGAAGAAAACGATTGCCTCCGAAAGAATTACGCAGGACGGAATTATCTTTACCTATCTGAGAGCCCAAAAGCTTGGAAATAATACGGATATCCGAAAGAATACTTACGAACAGGCTCCAAAACTGACGTTTGCAGACATCAACAGTTTCCACGACAAGGAAATGAAAGGTAAAAGCTACACCTACTGTCTCGTTGCTTCGCAGGATAAAGTAAGTGAAGCCGATATGCAAAAACTTGGTGAAGTGAAGAAATTGAATTTGACTGAGATTTTTGGTTATTAATAATGAAAAAGCCCTGAAATTCGGGGCTTTTTTATTGATAATCAATCCTGCGATTCAGTTCTATGGGGTTATTATTTTCCCTTATTTGCTTTTTAAGCTGTTTTGTCATCTTATTAAGATCCGTCGGGATAAGATTTCCTTTTTCATCTCCGGACTGTATTTTTATGTTTCTGGCTTTCAATTCTGCAAAAGGATCTGCATAATAATCGGATTGAATTTTCTGAAAATCTTCCCAACTTATGGTCGTTCCTTTCTTTGAGAAAAACAGATTATCCTTTTCCAGTTTTTTAATCTTTATTAAATTAAAACTATAGTTTTCCTGATCGTCCGAAATGTTGACAATAATTCCGGGAAGACCATTAAAAATATATGGACCTTCAGGAATAGGAATACTTTGCGTAAACCATGCGATCCAACTTCTTCCGCCGTACTCTACTGTTGCTTTCTGGCATTCAAAATCATCTATTTTCTTTTTGTCGGCTAAGATTTTCCAGTTCAAATTTTCATCTATTTTTATGAAATATTTGTCATTAAAAAAGCTCATGAAAATAACCTTTTGGATATTGGCTGTTTCAAGATTTTTCACAACATAAATCTGAGAATTAAAAACCGGGCTTCTGCCTAAACCAAGTCCCGTTCTTTGTATCATGGAGTCGGAAACCCTTTCGCGCTCGCAACGAAAAGCAGATTCCTTTTCAAAAACATCCAAGTAATAAGTTTCGGTAGTAAAGTCGGGTTTATTGGGATTAGGCTTAAATTTAAGATCATAAACAAAAGTCATTTTTTGAGACAGCATCATTGCTGAAAGTATGCATCCCAAAATAAGGAATACTTTTTTTATGAATAATTTTAAAATCATGGTATTTAAATTTACAGCTAAATTAAGATTTATTAAAATTTCATCTATCAGGAAATATGGCTAAATCATAAAAAACATCCTATTCAAAGGTTTTTTTCTTTCTATCAAACCAAAAATAATTATAGATTTTATTTATCAAAAGCAAATTGTTCGATAGACGAAATATTTCTATATTTGCACCTGAAAATTTAAAATAAAAAATAGGAAAATTATGTCTTTAGTAGGAAAAAAATTCCCGAATGTAACGGTAGATGCAATGTCTGAAATGGGTGATGATCTTAGAATCAACATCTTCCAGGAAGCTACAGAAAACCAACAGAAAGTTCTTTTATTCTGGTACCCGAAAGATTTCACTTTTGTTTGCCCGACTGAGCTTCACGCTTTTCAGGAAGCTTTACCTGAATTTGAAAAAAGAAACACTAAAGTAATCGGTGCTTCTTGCGATACCAACGAAGTACACTTCGCATGGTTAAATGTTTCAAAAGACAATGGTGGTATTGAAGGGGTTACTTACCCACTTTTAGCAGATACTCACAGACAGTTGGCTAACATTTTAGGAATTGTAGATCAGGATTTCGAATACAATGACGAAGGTGAAGAAGTTTTCACAGGTTCTAACGTTACGTACAGAGCAACTTACCTTATCGACGAGACCGGAAAAATTTTCCACGAGTCTGTAAACGACATGCCTCTTGGTAGAAACGTAAAAGAATATTTAAGATTAATCGATGCTTACACGCACGTACAGAAGCACGGTGAAGTTTGCCCTGCAAACTGGGAAGAAGGAAAAGAAGCAATGAAAGCAGACAGAACTTCTACGGCGGAGTATTTAGCGAAAAACTAAGATAATGTGCTAATTTGAAAATGAGATAATTTGAAAATTGATCACATTGATTATTTAAGAATTATCTCATTTTCTATTTTTCAGCATTTTCAAATTAATAAATTCCCAAATTTTCAAATTAAAATTATGTATACAGAATTAACAGAAGATACGCTTCAGAATATTGTAAGCGAAAATGAAAAGGTTGTAGTACAGTACGGTGCAACATGGTGCGGAAACTGCAGAATCATGAAGCCGAAATTCAAAAAACTGGCATCGGAGAACGAAAGCATTCCTTTCCTTTATGTAGATGCAGAAAAATTACCGGAAAGCAGAAAATTGGCAACCGTGGATAATCTTCCGACTTTTGCGATCTTCAGAAACGGTGAGTTGGTGAATCAAGTACAGTCTAATCAGGCAGAAAGTTTAATTAATTTATTCAACGAATTGTAATCATGAAGTTACCGATCATCAGACAGTTTTATCAGAACCAGACTCCTGAAAATCTTGAAAAAACGTTAGACGTTTTAGAAAGCTTCACAGAATTCCGAGGAACTACCGAAGAAGATATGAACGTTGCAGGAGAATTAATTACGAATATCTGCGGAGCTCTGGAAGTTCACGCCAACGTACAGAACGGAATGAGCGAGAAAGATGCTTTAAATTCTTTTGCTCAGAAGGTTTTAGGATCGATTGACAGATAGTGTTTATTTAAACACGAATTTCACGAATATTCTTTCACGAATAAACACGAAT
>NZ_JBBCQL010000090.1:0-16282 GCF_037149975.1 Chryseobacterium sp. VD8
GATCGCTGAAGTGGCAAGACTTTTAAAGGAAAACAAAAAAACAATTCCGTTCGGATTGTACATTACCAATTCCGTTCAGGAGGAAGTAGGTCTGTATGGAGCGGATATGATTGCAGACACCATTAAACCCAACATTGCCATCGTTACAGACGTTACGCATGACACCACCACTCCGATGATCGAAAAGAAAAAAGAAGGCGACCAGAAATGCGGAGACGGACCGGTGGTTTTCTTCGCACCAAGCATTCATCATACCATCAGAGAACTGATTATCGACACCGCAAAAACGAAGAAAATTCCTTTCCAGAGAGCAGCAGCGAGCCGCGCTACGGGAACAGACACAGATGCTTTTGCGCATTCTAACGGCGGCGTTCCGAGTGCATTAATTTCTTTACCTTTGCGTTATATGCATACCACAGTGGAAATGGTTTCCAAAGAAGACGTAGGGAATGTAATCCAACTGATCTACGAAACACTTCTGAGAATTCAGCCGGGAATGAAACTGAAGTATCATTAACAGAAGTAAAAAGAGACAAGTTAAAAGTAAAAAGTAAAAATGAAAACGAAGCTTATTGCTCCATCCCTTTTATCCGCAGACTTCGGGAATCTGCAAAGAGACATCGAAATGCTGAATAATTCTCAGGCAGACTGGTTTCACGTTGACGTAATGGACGGAAGATTTGTTCCGAATATTTCGTTCGGATTTCCGGTAATGAAAACCGTTCAGCAGCACGCCAAAAAATTTGTAGATGTGCATCTGATGATTGTAGAGCCTGAAAAATATGTGGAAGAATTCATCAATCACGGAGCAGATCTCGTATCGGTGCATTACGAAGCGTGTACTCACCTTCACAGAACGATTCATCATATTCAGAGTCTGGGTGCAAAAGCCGGTGTTGTGCTAAATCCTTCCACTCCGGTTCTGATGCTGGAAGATATTATTGCAGATGTGGATCTTGTTTTGCTGATGAGTGTAAATCCGGGATTCGGTGGACAGAAATTCATCGAAAATACTTACAAGAAAATTGCTGAAACAAAAGACTTGATTTTAAGCAACAATTCGACAGCATTAATTGAAATCGACGGTGGTGTAAATATCGACAACGCCTCTAAACTTTTCGAAGCCGGAGCCGATGTTCTGGTTGCAGGAAATGCAGTTTTCTCAGCAGAAAATCCGGAAAGAACGATCGAATTACTGAAAATTTAATTTCATTTAAATACAAACAAAAAGGCAACTCCGTTGAGTTGCCTTTCTTCTTAATGAAAATCTGAGCCTTTAATGGTTATTAGTTTTTGAAGAGTTTAATGCTTAAATTTTCCTTCTCTAATGCTGATGTAAAGATGGCAATAAATGAGGACAAAAACATCCGTAAAAACACGGAATTTTAATCTCGGTATTTTTACTTAACCCCGAAGAACAGGAAGGTTTTAATTATTCAATAATAAATACAGGAGCTCTATAAAGTTCTTTTTAAGTATTTTTAGATCACAAAAAGAAAAAACGTGAAAGGGAAATTAATCGGCATATTGTCTTTAGGTCTGGTTTTATCTTCAGGAAAATATCCTGCACAGAATCAGCCACAGGAAAATCAAAAAATGGAATGGTTTCAGGATGCCAAACTCGGAATATTTATTCACTGGGGAATTTATTCTGTGAACGGAATTCCGGAATCATGGGCTTTTTTCAATAATTACATCAGCCATGAAAATTATATGAAACAGCTCAATGGTTTTTCGGCTGTAAAATATAATCCTGATGAATGGGTAAAACTGATTAAAAATTCCGGAGCAAAATATGCCGTGATTACCACAAAACATCATGATGGTGTTGCGCTTTGGGATTCAAAAGCTGAAAAATCGACCACCATTCCTAAAAATTCCTTAGCCAAAAAAGACGTGCTTTCTCCGTTTATCTCTGCATTAAAAAATTCCGGACTGAAAACCGGACTTTACTATTCTCTTCCCGACTGGAGCCATCCTTATTACGACATCAATACCCGAACAAAAAAACGTTACGAAATTAAAAATGATCCGAAACGCTGGGAAAATTTTGTTACCTATTATCAGAATCAATTAAATGAACTTTCTTCACAATTGAAACCTGATCTTCTGTGGTTCGACGGAGATTGGGAACATTCTTCCGAAGAATGGCGTGCTCCGAAAACACTGGAAAATCTGAAAAAATTCAATCCGGACATTATCGTTAATTCCAGACTGAAAAATCATGGGGACTACGAAACTCCGGAACAGGGAATTCCAGTGGTAAAACCTCAAAGCAATTACTGGGAACTTTGCTACACCATGAATGATTCATGGGGATTTCAGCCCTTCGATAACCACTACAAAACTTCGAATATGATCGTAAGAACTTTGGCGGATGTAATTAATATGGGCGGAAATCTACTGTTGGATATCGCTCCGAAAGAAGACGGAACCATTCCGGAACAGCAGGTTGAGATTTTAAAGAACTTAGCAAGATGGACAGCAAAAAATTCCGAAGCCATTTATGGAACAACACGAGGTTTGCCATTCGACAATTATAAAGGAAAATCTGCATTTTCAAAAGACCGGAAAAAATTATTCCTTTATCTTGAAGAAGCCAAAGACTTTGTAAAAATATACGGTTTAATGACCAATACTATTTCTGCCAGAATTCTTGGGGATGATAAAGCGAAGATTGATATCAATAGTAACGGTAATGGAGATTTTACTTTTAATTTTTCCCATGTAAAATTTGATCAGGACGTCACCATTGTTGAAATATCGATTGACGAACCTATGATCAGAGTACAAAATGATAAGCCCAATTTATCTTTTCCTGAATCTTTAGAAAATAAAAATACGAAACTGGCAATCTATGAAATTGCAGAACAGCTTCATTCGGGAAAAAACTTCTTCAGAAATTTAGGTTTAACACAAGACGGAATGGAAATGAAACTTCCCAAAACCGATAAAACCAATCCCGAAATTCTAAATTGGATTAGCAAACACGCAGAAGCACTCTATGAAACAGAAAAAGGACTTCCAGAAGGTCATTTTTCAGGAAACTCTGTTCTTTCCAAAGACAAACAAACCCTTTATCTTTTTGTGGAAGGAATTCCGACCGGACCGATTGCTCTGAAAGGTATTAAAAACGAAATTGCCCGAATCCGTATCGCGGGTGAAGGAACTTTATTAAGCCATGAAATATACAATAAGCTTTACTGGAGTGAGGTTCCGGGAATTATTTATATTGATGTACCCAAAGAAAAACTGGATAAAAACCTAACTGTTATTGCAGTTCTTCTTGATAAACCGCTCGAATTATACCGTGAAAAAGTTGGCGCAATTGAAAATAATCTGTAAAAAAACAAAATCCGAAGAAAGTTTCTCCGGATTTTTTATTTTGAAAATGATTTTTCTTAGAAAATTTCTCTTCCTGAAAAATGGAATTTTGCTTCGATAAGAGCGTTTTCGTCAGAGTCAGAACCGTGAACAGCGTTTTCTCCGATGCTTCTTGCAAACATTTTTCTGATTGTTCCTTCTGCAGCTTCAGCAGGATTAGTAGAACCGATTAATGTTCTGAAATCTTCTACAGCATTGTCTTTCTCAAGAACAGCAGCTACAATTGGTCCAGAGCTCATGAAATCTACCAATTCTCCGTAGAATGGTCTTTCAGCGTGAACTTCATAGAATTTTTTTGCATCAGCAACAGTAAGTTGAGTCAATTTCATAGCTTTGATTTTGAAACCACCTTCTGCAATCTTTCCTAATATAGCACCGATATGTCCGTCTGCAACTGCATCAGGCTTAATCATAGTGAATGTAATGTTAGACATAAATGTATATTTTTTTAATGGCGCAAAAATACAAAAAATTCTTTTGATTTTAATTTTAAAATATTTTTAACATAAAAATAACATTTGTTAAGGTTTTGTGAACGAAACTTTGGCACAGTAATTGTTTATTTTATTGTGATTCTCATGTTTAATTTGAGTTTTCATGGTTATTAGTTTTTACCCAGCTTCGGCTGGGTTTTTTATTGCCCGTAATTCCCCAAAAACTAAGCCTAACTTACGGTTTCTAAAAGAATTAAACATTTATTTAAATTTTAAATTCCAAATATTAAACTTTGTACATCCAGAATTTGGAATTTAATGCAGGCTTAAAATAGCTCGAAACTTATTCTGTGAGTAAAAAATTTTTGCAAAAGAGAAATTGAAATTCATTATTAAAACTCCTGATTGTCCTTCATTAATCATAATGCTTAATTTTATGCATAGAATCACAAAGGTTCAGTAAAGATGACACAGCCTGAATTGGATGCGAACGAAGTTCAAAGAATCTAAATTTTTTTTAATGATGATAAGCCGCGGACAACCATTTTTAAAACTAAGTTTGTTTAAACTAGTTTTAAATTTAACCGCAAAAGAGACAAAGGACTTTACTGGATTTATTTAAAGTATTTCAAAAGTCTGCAAAGAGAAAAAATCTTTGATTTTTTTAACTTATTTGCCCTTTCTTTCCATTTAAATAGTAAGCTTAAACAACTTAAGTGTTAAAATATTTGCGGTAAAAAAGTTTAGACAAGTTACTTTAATAATGGAGAAATTTCCGAAAAATAGAAATTATTTTTGAGAAGCTTCTTCCGCCTCTTCCATTAATTTAATATAGGTAGAATATCTTGAATGCTGAATTTCTCCGGTTTCCAGACCATCGATTACCGCGCATTTCGGCTCGTTGATATGAAGACAGTTGTGGTATTTGCATTCTTCTCTTTTTTTGAAAATTTCAGGAAAATAATGCTGAACTTCTTCTTTTTCGATGTCGATCATGGCAAATTCACGAACTCCGGGGGTATCGATTACGTTTCCGCCAAAATCCCAGAAATGCATCTGCGCAAAGGTGGTCGTATGTTTTCCTTTTAAATTCGTATCGGAAATTTCAGAAGTTTTCAAGTTAAGTCCCGGTTGCAAAGCATTCACCAGAGTAGATTTTCCACAGCCTGAATGTCCGAAGAAAACTGACGTTTTGTCTTTCAGCAATTCCTGCAGCTTTTCCAGATTTAATTTTGAATAGGAAGAAATTTCCAGAGCATCGTAGCCGATTTCATTGTAAAGAAACTCAATATCCTTTACAATTTCGATTTCTTCTTCATGCAGAACATCAATTTTATTGAATAAAATCAGCGGAGTAATATTGTAGGCTTCACAACACGCGAGAAAACGGTCTAAAAATCCAAGGGAAGTTTCAGGATGTTTTAAAGTGAAAATAAAGCAGGCAAGATCAATATTTGAAGCGATGATGTGTGCTTCTTTTGAAAGGTTTACAGATTTTCGGATGAGATAATTCCTGCGGGGCTCGATCTTCGTAATCCACGCAATATCATCCTGTTCCAGCTGAAATTCTACAAAATCTCCTACAGCAAGAGGATTGGTAAGTCTTGTTTTAATCAATTTAAATTTTCCGCGAATTCTTGCTTCGAAGATTTTCCCGGTTTCCATTTCCAAAACCTGATACCAGCTTCCTGTAGATTTAATGATTTTTCCTTTCATACTGTAAGATGCTGCAAATATAGGAAATTTAGTTTGAGTGTTTTTAAAGTTTTAGAGTAAGAGCGTTTTATACATGGTATAGAATTGCTATTCAATCAACAACTCACAAACGCTCCTACTCTCTCTCACTCTAAAATTCAAAATCCAGATTATCTGTTAATCATAATGCTGTTCTGAACTTCGATAGACTCTTCATGAATGGCTTTGAATACTTTTTCGATAAATTCTTTCGTCATTCCGGTCTCAACAGCCTTCTGAGTAGCGTATTCCGTAATTTCTTTCCAACGTTCCGGCTGGAAAATCGCGATATCGTTTTCTTTTTTAAGTTTTCCGATCTTTTCAGAAATTTTCATTCTCTGCGCAAGCATTTCAATCAGTTGAAAATCTATATCAGAAATTAACGTTCTGTGTCTTCCCATTTCTCCTTCAAATCCTGCCAATCCTGAGTTTCTCACCTTTAAGTTTCCGATCAGCTCTGCAAGAACTTCCGGTGTAATCTGCTGTGCGGCATCACTCCAAGCTGCATCCGGATTGCTGTGTGTTTCTATAATGGCTCCTTGGTAACCTACGTTTAAAGCTTCCTGCGTAATGTCTGCCAAACCAGTTCTGTTTCCGCAGATGTGTGAAGGATCGATCAGCATCGGGATATTGGGGAACTGACTTTTAAAATCCAAAGCAATCTGCCAGTTCGGATTGTTTCTGTATTTTGTTTTCTGGTACGTAGAAAATCCTCTGTGAATAACGCCTAAATTGGTAATTCCCTGACCTAAAAGTCTTTCCAATGCTCCGATCCACAACGCAAGATCCGGATTTACAGGATTTTTCACCAACACAGTTTTGTCTGTTCCTCTCAATGCCTGTGCAATTTCCTGAACGGTAAAAGGATTTACCGTAGAACGCGCCCCGATCCAAAGAATGTCTACATCTGCTTCCAAAGCTGCAAAAACGTGGTGTGCATTGGCAACTTCCGTAGCTGTTTTGAAACCATATTCTTCCTTCACTTTTTTCAGCCAGTTCAGACCGATTACTCCTACTCCTTCGAATCCGTTGGGTTTTGTACGCGGTTTCCAGATTCCTGCACGGAAAACAGGAACATTGGCATTGGTTTCCCTGATTCTTTTTGCTGTTTCCAGCATCTGTGCTTCACTTTCCGCACTGCACGGTCCTGCAATCATCATTGGCTGCTGGAATTCATTAATCCACTCGTTTTTTAAGTCTTTTAAATTCATATTTTTAATTTTACTATTATCATTATTGTTCATATTCAAACACAAAAAAGTATTATAAAATTACTTTATAATTCTTTCTAAAAAAAAGCCGTTAAATTTTGTTTAAGGAATCAGGAAATAAGAAGAAATCTATAATCCTGTAGATTTTTTTGAAAGAAATTTATACTAGCAGTACCAATAATAAAATCGATAATACGTTCTGAAATTTCTAAAATACGGAAAAGAAAAGCCAAATTTCCCGCTAAAGAATTCAGCAGGAGCAAATACAGATTGATATGACTTTATTAATTTTCCCAAAATAAACTATCTATTTCTAGATTTTCGGTTTATATTTTAAATGAAAAACTGATGTCTTGTTTTTCAATTGTCTGACAAATATATAAATTTTATTTAAAAAAGAGTTTTAAGTACCATAATTTTTTTTCAGATAAAAATTACGATACTTTTATTGAGCATCATTTTGCAGAAAGCAGGCATTGAAATATAATATTGATTATCCGTTATCAATCATAATGCCTGATTTTAACGCTAAGCACGGAAAGATTTTTTATAAACAAACTGTTTTTAAGGTTCACAGAGGCGTTAAAACTTAACCAAGATCGCAGAGGTTTTATTCTGACAAATTACGGATAATCAGAAATATAATTATGTTAAATCAAATTTCATCAGATCATCCAGATCCTTCAAAAGTGGATTTAATTTAACAAATTTCTCGAATTTTTTTCTTGGAGTCATTACTTCTACTTTCAGGTTTTCGGCATCTCTTTTATAGACGACCTGAATGGAGTGATTGTGAACTTTCGTTTTAAAATGATTAAAAAATTCACGGCTTACTTTATCAAACTCAGCTTTTGCAGAATCGGAAGGAAATAAAACGGTAATTTCATTTTCTCCGGATTTTATCATTTTAAAAGATTTAATGGCATTGAAAATAATGGCATCTTTTCTCTGGAGCTGCTTGAGCTGTAAATTCCACTCTGCCTGAAGATCTGTTTCGGTAAAATGATTTTGGGGAAGCTGTTCTGTTTTTGGTGCTGCTTTTTCTTCTACAACAGTTGTTTCTTCTTTGTTTAAAAAAGAACTGATGCTGAACCCTGAAGAAATTCCGGGTCTGGATAAAGGTTTTGAGGTTTTTTTGATCTCCGAAACAACGGGGACTTCCGGACTTTCAGAAGGTTGCTCCTGTTTAGGTTTCTGTTCCTGAGTTTCCGTAGATTTTACGGGAATTTTTACTTCCTGCTTCTCACTGAGAAACGGAGCCAGAATTATAAACTTTTTTTTTTAGCAACGTCTGAATTAGCCGTCAAAGAAGCCAATTGCATTAATGCAATTTCTACCGTAAGTCTTGGATTTTTAGAATTTTTATAATTGATGTCTGCATGATTGCAAATTTCAATAGCATCAATAAGCTGTTGCGGATTCCATTTCTGGGCCTGTTCAACAAACTTGGATTTGGTCTGTTCTCCTACTTCTATCAGATCAATGGTTGAAGCATTCTGAGCCATCATCAGGTCTCTGAAATGACTTCCCAAACCTGCAATGAAAATATGAGGATCAAATCCTTTTTTCACAATTTCGTTAAATGCGGAAAGAACTTCGGGAATTTTATTTTCTTTGGCTAAATCTACAATTTTTAAGTACTGGTCGTAATCCAGAATATTTAAAACTTCTGCAGCTTTTGCCAAAGTAATATTCTTCTGGGAAAAAGTAGAGAGCCTGTCGAAGATGGAAAGTGCATCTCTTAAAGCGCCGTCTGCTTTCTGGGCAATAAGGTATAAAGCATCATCTTCATACTGAATATTCTCTTTCTGAGCGATATTCCTAAGATGTCCCTGAATGTCTTCAATTACGATTCTTTTAAAATCATAAATCTGACAGCGGGATAAGATCGTAGGAATAATTTTATGCTTTTCTGTAGTTGCTAAGATGAAAATAGCATGAGCAGGCGGTTCCTCAAGTGTTTTAAGGAAAGCGTTGAAGGCTGCCGAAGACAGCATATGAACCTCATCGATAATATACACTTTGTATTTACCAACCTGAGGCGCAAAACGTACCTGATCGATCAATTCTCTGATATCATCCACAGAGTTGTTCGATGCGGCATCCAGTTCATAAATGTTATAGGCAAAACCGTCCTCCGAAACTGATCCGTCCTTTTCATTGATCTTCCTTGCCAGAATTCTGGCACAGGTTGTTTTCCCTACTCCTCTCGGACCACAGAACAGTAATGCCTGAGCCAATTGATTTTCTTCAATAGCGTGTTCTAAAGTATCCGTAATATGAGACTGCCCAACAACAGTATCAAACTGCTGCGGGCGATATTTTCGTGCAGATACGATAAAATTTTCCATTGGCCAAAAATAAGAAATATTGTTCTAATTTAAAAATGAAAATCTTTTAAATTGTTTATAAAATACCCATTTTAGGACAACAGTAAATTTTTCCCATATTATCTTTCTTCGTAAGCAAAATCGATGATTTCGGTAATCGCCTTTTCTATTTCCTTTCTTCCTTCATCACTTTTCAGGTCTATTCCGCAGAATACACTTGCATTGTGTGCCGTGTAAAGATTAAGATAATAGGCTCCGGAAACCAGAAGTGCTGCAATGGCACGATATCTTACCGCTTTATCCTTAAAGTGCGGATCTACGATGTTCGTGAAAAGCATTTCTCCCATTTCTTCTCTTTCATCTGCTACTTTTTTCAGGATCGGTTTGCTTTCTGATAATCCCCAAAGAATAATTTTCTGAAGTTCCTTATTTTTCTTGATATGCTCAAACTGATTCAGGATGGCAACTTTAGAAAGTTCTTTTCCTCCATCAGAAAAATCCACATGAATATTATCCTGGTTCATTTTGCTCCAGTAATCCTGAGATCTGATATATTCATCAATAAGTTTTTCGGTACTTCCGAAATATTCGTAAATTAATTTTTTATCAAATCCTGCCACTGCTGCTATTTTACTCACCTTCAACCCTGAGTACCCTTTGGTTCTCAGAATTTTACCAACAGCAGCAAGCAATTTTTGCTTTGTTTTTTCTTTGTCCCTTATAGGACCTTGTACAACTTTTCTTGGCATTTGTTATCTATTTTTTTGCAATATGCAACTTTTTATTGATATCCTCAAAAGCATTGAGGGTTTTATCAAGATGTTCTTTATCATGTGTTGCCGTTACACTCATCCTGATACGGGCATCTTTTCTGGCTACAGCAGGGTAAATAATAGGATTTGTATACACTCCGTGTTCAAGAAGCATTCTTCCTACATCGCCTGTAATGTGCGGATCTCCTATTTTAACGGGAACAACTGCGGAACAGGTTGTCCCTGTATCCAATCCCAAATCGTTAAGTCCTTTTTTGAAGTAATTGATATTTTCCCATAGTTTTTCTCTCCAGTGTGGCTCTTCATCAATAAGCTCTATGGCTTTTACAATTCCTGTAGCTGTAGAAGGAGGCGTTGTAGCCGAAAATATCTGCTGTCTGGACTGGAATCTTATGAAATTCGTAAGACTTTTGTTGGCAATAACATACCCTCCAAGATTACCAAATGTTTTACTGAAAGTTCCTGTTATAATATCTATTTTATCCAGCAGACCGGTATCTTCAATCGTACCTCTTCCTGTTTTTCCTAAAATACCTACCCCGTGAACATCATCAACCATAAGGTAAGCGTTATATTTTTTTACTAAGTTATAAATTTCTTCAATAGGTGCGGTGTCTCCATCCTGAGAATATACACCGTCTATAACCACAAGCTTTGTACGAAATTGTTTTTCCGATGTTTTTAAAATCTGTTCCAGAGCCTCCAGATTATTATGTGGAAATGTTTTTCTGTTGGTAAGAATACATCCTTCGTATACACTTGCATGGACCGCCATATCTACAATCGCAATGTCTTCTTTCTGCAACAGGATTTGTAAAGTTGCACTGTTTGTTGTATATCCTGTTGTAAAAATTACGGCTTCGTCCTGAGAACGTCCAAAAAAGGAAGCAATTTTAGCCTCCAAATCGTTGTGGTAAGAATAATACCCTCCGATAAGCGGTGTTGCAGCCGTACCGGTTCCGTATTTTTCCACTCCTTCTATAGCCGCCTGCTTTACTTTAGGGTGTTGTGTAAACCCTAAGTAATCACTTGTAACGAAGCTTACAAACTCTCTGGTTACGTTGTGAGTTCCTACATTCATTACAGAACTGCAGCCTGTATTATTCTGCAATCTGTAATGATGACGCCCGTTTGATTTCATGTATTCCAGAAAGTCATAATAAATGTCTGCACGCTCCATCATATCGAAGCCCGGAATATTTTCGAAATCCTTAAAAGTCGCTGTTGAAAAGTTAATATCCATCCTTAATTTTGTTAGCTGTTTAATGTTAAAACAAATATAGTATTATTTTAAAAACAAATAAATTAATTTCCTACAAAAATTTATTATGTATAAAATATTTTTATTAAATAATCTTAAAAAAATTTAATATTCATAAAATAAATTAAATATTAACAAAAAAATAATAAAATAAAAAATTATATAACCGCTTAGGAATTAAGCAATTAACATCTTGGGTGTTTAACGATGATTTGGTGTTGATGATTTATAATTTTTCCGGCTTAATATCATTGAAAATCAGAAATATAAAAAAGTACGAAATCCTTTAAGCGGAATTTCACTCATGCCTTTCTTAACATTATCCTTTAGAATGTACTTGTCCGTAATTCTTAAGCTAAATCGTTATTCTATTTGGGTAAAAATTGTTACTAAAAAAAATCTCATTCATTAAAAGCAATTTCACCTTCAATGGAATTATAACAAATATAAATATTTTATTTAAGAAAATTTAAGATTTAAAAAATATTATTTTAACAGATAATACAAGAAATCAGCAACAATAATTTAGTTATCTTTTATTAATCGCAATATCCGAAGTTTTTAAATCTTTATTGCTGTGATTTTAATTGTGTATAAATACCTAATTAAGCACGAAGCTACATTTTTATTCAAATGTTTTTAAATGATAACAGTCAATAATAAACTCTGTAAAATATTACATCTGTTGAATATCTTATTACAAATTTTCAATACATTTAATCAGATTATAAAAATTGGTTGGATATTTGAAGTATAAAATTAACAACCAAACATAGTTTTCACCAATTCACTTAAAGTAATTATTATGATTATTCAGTACTCTTTTCTTACAGACTACATCATACGGATGATGAGAAAATCATTTACAATACCCGTCAATTAATTTCCAGTTATCATTTTAATGTGTTATTAACTATTGTAAACTTAAGCTTTTACCATCATGATTTTTGAAGAGAACCATTCTGTATTACAGGATAATCATAACCTTTCGTATGTAAAAAATGTAATCAATTTTCACGGAGACAAATCTTTCATTCTTAACTCTTTACAGAAAATAAAGAATAATACAATCTGTAAAATTAAGAGAAAAACCATTAATAAACTGATTAAAGAATATACTCGTCATCTTAATCAGTATATTGAGAATGAAGATATTAACTCCAAACCTGAGAATTATGAACTTTCGCCTGTTTATGCACGACAGTCGTATGAAAAAGTGATAAAAGAAGATGAATATCTGCAGAAAGTATTAACCTTTCTAATGAATCAGTGAAAGTCTTTCTTCCTCCAGATCGATCTTTACAAGATGCCTGCGGATAAGATCTTCGTCAAAATGCTGTTTTTTGTCATAGTTTTGCTCAATCAGCCATATTCTTTGCGCATTAAGAACATCAAGATAAGCATCTTTGATTTCGGAAGATAGTTTGATATCAGATTCTTTTTCGACTTTACCTTTCCACTTTTCATGTATCTGTTGTAAAAACATACTTTTTTGCAACAGTTCACCATGATTTTGCCTAAGATGCTCTAAAGTCATTTTTGCCATTTGACGACGGATTAATTCTTCAGCCTCATCTTCAGGAAGATGATCGTTGTAGGAAGGAATTTCCATCTTTCTTATAAGATACGGAAGCGTAAGTCCCTGAACCAGTAATGTCGTTAAAATACCAATAAAAGTGATGAATAAAATTAAGTTTCGCTGAGGAAAATCCGAACCGTTATGATACAGTTTTACCGGAATAGAAAGTGCCGCAGCTAAAGACACTACTCCTCTCATTCCTGTCCATCCTAAGAGAATCGGAGCTTTAAATCCCGGACTTCGGTTATCAGCAACCGTGATGAAGTTTCTTGCAATTAAAGTGACCACTACCGCTCCGTAAGCCGACAGAATTCTTACCACGATCAAAACCGCAGTTACAAGTAATCCGTATCCTACCGCAGCGTAAATACTTACTTCTCCCAAACCTGAAGTAATTTCCGGAAGATCAAGCCCAATAAGAATAAAAACCAGACCATTAAGTACAAAGGACAGGCTTTCCCAGACATTCAGTCCGCGCAAACGTGATGAAGTACTGAGAAAATTATGACGGTTATTGGAAAGCAGCAAACCACCGCTTACGACAGCCAAAACTCCTGAACTGTGTGCTTCTTCTGCGGCGATATACATTAAATAGGGCGCAACAATGGTGAGAATGGTATCCATATTGGCATCCGTAGGAAGAAGTTTATGCCCTTTCATGAAAAGCCATCCAATGATTAATCCGATTCCGATTCCGCCAATCAGCATCCATGAAAAACTGAAAACCGCATCCTGCCAGATAAACTGTCCGGTTGCAACGGCAATCATCGCAAAACGGAAAATAATTAAGGAAGACGCGTCATTCAGCAGACTTTCCCCTTCCAGAATAGAAGACAGCCTTTTCTGAACTTTTACAAATTTAAGAATCGCTCCCGCACTTACGGCATCAGGCGGAGAAACAATTCCGCCCAAAAGAAATCCTAAAGCAAGAGAAAATCCGGGAATAAAATGATTGGCAACAAAGGCTACCGTAGTTGCCGTGAGAAATACAACAACGAAGGCAAAACTTCCTATAATTCTACGCCATTTCCAGAGTTCCTTCCAGGAAATTGCCCATGCCGCTTCATAAAGCAACGGAGGAAGAAAGATAATAAAAATAAGCTCCGGATCTATTCTGATGATGGGAACATTGGGAATAAAACTGATTAAAAGTCCCGCTATAACCAGCAGAACAGGATAAGCAACCCTGATCTTATTAGCAATCATGATAATAAAGACAATGGCTAGAATCAGTGAGAGATAAAAAGGAAAGTTTTCAATCATTTTAAATTTTTTCAGAATTAAAGATACGTATTATAGTGAAAATCTGCCGTAAAAATTTAACCGGAAAATGTTGAGTTAATTTAAAAATTCAATTAAAAATCAATTAAAAAAGACATTTTAAAGATTTAAAAAATTTCATCAAATTAGCAGATCAAAATAACTCCATAATTTTTTTGCTTGATTTTTTAAGCACATCATGAATATTCCAAGGAAAGCAGACAGGAAAAGCAGACGGTTCTACTACATCAAACTGTGTATATTTTTATCGGGACTTTCGGTATTTGCGCAGCTTTATCTTTTTCAGCCGTTATTACCAATGGTTGCGGAACATTTTCACAAAACGGTAGGCGACAGTTCCCTGCTTGTTTCTTCCTCCACAATCGGGATGGCTTTGGGACTTTTCTTTTTTGCGTTCCGCGCAGATAGTTTTTCGCGAAAGAAACTGATGGTTTTTTCCTTGATTGCTTCGGCAGTTTTAACCATCATTTCAACATGGATTCCGAGTCTACCATTCCTTATCATTATCGGAATGGTAAAAGGTTTTGTAATTTCCGGTGTTTCTTCTGTGGCTCTGGCTTATCTTACGGAGGAAGTTGAAATCTCTGTGGTGGCTTTGGCAATCAGTACGTATCTCAGTGGAAACACGATTGGAGGAATGAGCGGAAGAATTTTGGCAACTCTTCTCGCTGGAGAATTTGGCTGGAGAAATGCTGTTTTGGTGATCGGTCTTCAAAGTATGGTGTTGGGACTTATTTTCTGGAAACTTTTTCCGGATTCAAAATTTTTCAAGCCTCAGAAAACGGATTATCATCTGAAAATGAAACAGATGAAAAGACTGATCCGTGATTCTTACATGCTCCGATTATATTTTATCGCTGCTTTGCTGATGGGAACTTTTGTAAGCATTTATAATTATATGACATTCCGATTGGAATCTGATCCGTTTTCTTTGAGCCATGTTTTTATTGCTTTTATTTTTCTGATGTACACTTTCGGGGTTTTGGGAACCATGATAACCAGCAGATTATCCGTAAGATTTGAAAAGAAATACATTCTGAAAGGTTCGATTTTCTTTTTGTTAACGGGACTTATTCTTCTTTTTTCAGAAAATATCTATGTTGTAGTATTTGGACTAGGTTTATTTACTTTATGCTTTTTTGCTGCTCATACCATGGCAAGTCAGATGACAGCGTTGCATGCAAAAGAAGGAAAATCTTCAGCAACTTCTATTTACTGGCTTTTCTATTATTTCGGGTCCAGTTTTTTAGGAAGCGGAACAGGATATCTGCTCCACTCTACTTCATGGAATGTTTTTATTGCTACATTAATTTTGGTGATTATCATCGCATTTGCCTTAACTATTGAATATAAGTCTTTGAAAACTGAATAATTACATTTTTTTTGATTTAACATAACATACCACATAAGTACCACAAATTTAACTTTCACAAATATTGTTTAAATCTTTTTAAATAATATAAAGTATTACATATCAATAATTTAAACAAAAATTAACATTTATAATTAACAATAGTTTAATTTATATTCAAAACATAAGGCATAGTATTTGCAAAACTACTTATACAAGAGCATTCACTAACCTTGGAATAATAACATAAACACCCACAAAATATTATGAACGTTGCAGATTTAAAAATTAAAAATCTAGTGGAATATAAAAATCAGATCTATACGATTACTGAAATATTCCAGAATGATGAAAAAGATTATTTTGTACAGATTGAAAATGATTTCCATAGCTTTTCTGTTCCGGCAAAATCAATCAAGCCTATTCAGATTACCGAAGAGTGGCTGGAAAAATTCGGATTTTCAAGAACATACAGCTCTGAACAGCGCATTCGTTACGAGAGACCAGAAACTTTCATAAAATATGATTTTGATCTGGATTCCAGAAAAATTGTTGAAGGACTGAAAATCTACGGAAATTCTATTAAATGCAAGTACATTCATGAATTTCAGAACATTTTCTCTTGTCTTTTCGGCAAAGAGCCCACTTCCATAAGTTATGGACTGATGCACACCGAATCTTAATAATATATACTTTCATTAAAAAACCACAACTCTCGGGTTGTGGTTTTGTTTTTTATTCCTCCTTCCAATACTTCTTCCAAAGCTACAGGATCTGCTTCTTCCTGATATTGCTCCCACTCTTTCTCAAGTTGTTTATTGGTCTTCATTTCCTCTTCAAGTTTTAGTGTTTCGCGATATTGTCTGGCTTCTGCGGTAAGAGTCCATTTGCAGATAATTCCGGTATCTTCAAGATAATTTTTAATATCGTTAATTCCAAGTCTG
>NZ_JBBCQL010000091.1:0-16149 GCF_037149975.1 Chryseobacterium sp. VD8
AATCCAGATCGGATTCTTTTCCAAATCTGAAAAGGCTTCTTTAGAGTTTCCGTTAAATTCTTTTAATCTTTCAGTTAGAATATCGCGAACTCCTTTATCAATAACTTTTTCAATATTTTTAAAATCTTTAAAATTATCCGGATTAACAACTTTTCTGATGGTATAACCTTTTTCATACCAAGCTAAAGTTACGGTTTCAGGTAATTGCTCCGTTTTTTCAGCATTAAGAAATATTGGATTTTTAGAAATAATATTTTTCCCAGTGAATGCTTTTTTAGAATCTCCGCCAAACTCCTGTAATCTTTTTAGCAGAGCATTTTTGTATTTTTCATTTTGAACTTTCTGAATAGTTTCGAGATCAAATTTTCCAGATATTTTTTCTTCTTTTGTTTTAAGAAATTTCGAACTTCCGTAAATTGTTTCTTTATGAAGCTGTCCTCTCGGGGTTAGTTCTGTTTTTGCAATTATACTTCCCTTTTTCTTAATTTTATTGATATTTTTGGTAACTACTTTATTTTTAGCTTTATGAGAAATCAAAACTTCTTCCAATTGTTTTTTCGCTTCACTACGGAAATTTTTAATCGGTAATTTGAATCTTCTTTCTTTTGATCCGTTTTTCTTTTCTACAATTTCTGTAATGCTATTTTCAATATTTGTAATTATTTTATGTTCTTTATGAGCTTCATTTTTTCTTGCATTCAAATAATTCAGATATTGGATGTGACTGTGGGTGGTAAAAGCAACCGTTAAAGCATCCATTGCGTGATGGCGATGGTCATTTCTCTTCGTCCAATCAATGATTCTTTCTTTTTCCTCTCCTTTGGAATTTGCAATTAATTCCGTTAAACCTAATTTTCTGTACTTTTCGATATTAAGTTCTTTCATTGTGTTGACAAGATTCCAGTCTTCCCGAAGTTTATCGGTAATTCTTCCCGAAGTGGAAACCACAGAATTAGTAATTCCGAAAAGAATTTCTTTTGCTTTTTTAGCGATATATTGTGTATTTCTTAAATCTCTTTCAATGAATCCCTCTCCTATTTCAGAACCTTTTTTCTGTAGCTTTTCATATTTCGCTTTGGTTATAATACTTTTATCATAAAGATCTTTTATGACATTAAGAAATTTCTCTAATTTTTCCTTTCCTTCATTCTCAAGATAGTCGAAAGCCGTAAAATTTCCTTTTTTAAGATTAGCACTTCTCGGAACTAAAACTTTATTGGAAAAACTGTCATCAAAAAATCGAGATTGAGGAATGATGTGGTCAATATCGTATTTATCTGTAAATAAATTTTCTCTTTCAATTTTTACATCTGTATACAGATCTTTAAAGCCGTTATTTGCCAGTTCCAAGTATAATTTATAGCGAATAATATCATTTCTTGAAGGACTTTTTATGCCAAATTCTCTTTGCAAAACTTCTGCATATTTCTGATGCTGTATAGTCGCTTTGTTAATTTCAGAAGTCATCGTAGCGCGTTCTTCCGCATTAAGTTTGAGTTCTCGCGCCAATTCAATTCTTACTTCATCTGGTTTTCCGTATTCTTTGATTATTTCATTGACCAGATTGATCATTTGATTCAAAATCTTTTCAACGACTGGATTTCGTAAAGAATTTTTAGGAAGAATATCTAATTGTTCTTTCAAAATCCGGTTCTCCAATTGCTCTTTGGTCAAAGAATTTTTAGAATGATTGTAACCTGCATAATTACATGCTACGCTGTATTTATGTTCTTTAATGTAAGGATAAATCTTTCGCATTGCCTTAGAGCTCAAACTTCCATAATCCTGAGAAAAACTAATTTCAGCTAATATTTTGGAATGTTCTTTTTTGAAACCAAATTTCCTCTCCAATAATTCATACAATTTTTCGTTTCCGGAAGGAGAATCATCGCCTTCATAGGAATATAATAAATGCCACAGCTGATAAGAAGCCTGTTTTTCAAAATCATTTCCTTCCAACTCCGGATTAAAATCCAAAATAGATGTATCAATTCCTAATCCTGAAAACTTTTCTCTGACAAATAATTTTATAATTTCTGCAGAAGCATTTACTTTAGAAACTTTAATTTCGTCATCAATGGTCAATTTAAATTCTTTTGGGAATTCTATTCCTTCACTGGCAATAATCTTTAGAAAAGCAGTATATAAGTTTTCATTAGTATAATTTCCTTCAATATCTTTGAAATTAGTTTTCCATTCTTTTCCTGAATATCCAACAAGATCTAAAACATCTTTTGCAGAAAGCTTTCCTTTGATATTCACCTCATCAAAAATAGATTGCTTGAAATCTAAATCTACTGGGAATATTTCCTTTGTACCTAAATTTTGAAATTGTAAATTATTCAGAACCTGCCAGATTTTAAATTCCTGAAACATGGGAGACGATTTCGGTGCCACTTTTAGCCCAACTGTTTTCTTTTTTGTTTTTCCATTTTCTGTTACTTCAATTTCCCTGTTTTCAAACTCACAGATACTGATTAAACCTTTCTGTGATTTGAGCTTCCTTTGATAGAAAATGATAATATCCCGAATCTCCTGCTTTAATTCTTTCGTTAGTTCTTTATAATATTTTGATTGAGTTTCCCATATCTTCTCAAATTCATCTAAGTAATCCTGTCTGTAGAAAACCTGATTTTTAAGTTTTGTATGAGGGTTTTCTTTCAACTGCTGAAATAAATACTCTCCAACTGTTTGATTATGAAAATAAAGCTCTTTACTTCGATCACTAATCGCCCCTAAATAACCGCTAGAATTATTCAGATTGCTGTTAATTTCCTGAAATACAACAGCCAGACTTTCAAAATCCAATTGCTTTTTTACCGCTTCGCTTCTCCAAAAGTATTTTTCAACTTTCTTTTCCTGCATTGTTCCGGTTTGCTTGATTCCAACGAGAGAAAATGGTTCTTTCAGAATTGCCCAAGTTGCATTTTTATTTTTGCCTTGTAATTCTTTATAAAGGTCATCGTTTAAAATTTCTGAATAATATTGTTTCTGAAAATCCCATACTTTATCAAATTCAGCCTGTAAATCTGAACGATAAAAATCTGGCAACTGTTTTTTCCCCTGCTGTAGAAGTTGATATGAATATTCTCCGGGTGTTATATTCTCTTCATACAGTTTTTTGGCAACAGCCATTCCGTCTATAATCTGCCCTTCATCTTCATTTTTAGCTTTGCGGCTGCTTTTATACCCTCTTTTTTTATTGATAAGAAGCAAAACTCTGGCAAATTCTGAAAGTTCTATTTTTTCTTTTGCTGCTTTTGCTCTTAATTCATGAGTTTGGAATGTTGAATTTTCACCAACTTCGGCAAGTAAGTCAGATTCTTTAAGAATATTATTTTTCTTTAAAACATAAATAAGATTGGCTCTTCTTAACTTAAATCTCTGAAGATTCCTTCTTGCACTTCTGGCTAAAGTTCTTCCCGCATTAGTTGTAATTGGTTTTCCTTTTTCAAAATTTAATTGTTCATCAACAGTTAATGGATTTACACGAACCCCTAATTTGATGATTTTATTATTTTCTAAATTTTCAGAATCCTCCTGAACGTAAGCCCAGCCAATTGATGAAACTCCTAAGTCCAGTCCGAGTATATTTTTAATCATAAGTATCAGTTTTTTGAAGTAAATAAAAATAGTAAGAAAAAAAATATTAAAAATGAGGTTTTCCGTAAACCATTCAAAGAAATTTTCTTTTATATTTGTACCAATAATTTTGAAAGCAATTCACAATAAGGATTATTCCGTTGTGAAAACATTTAAGGCGGGGTAACTCGCCTTCTTTATTTTATAACAAATCGTACAATTTTAGTATATTTGCAAAACAATTAGGCAGCTAAAAAAACTGCCCAATTGAAATGTTTTTATTTACGCTTTTTGCAATAAAAACAGAAAGGCTTAGATAGATGAACTATCTTTTTGCTTCGCCAATGTCTAAATGAACGAAAGCAAATAAGGTTTTTTAATTCCATTTCAATAAATTAAAAAATTAAACATTTAATTCTAAGTTACAATCCTTTGATGCGCCAACATCGAGGGATTTTTCGTTTTATCCATCTCCAAATTATGGAGGTTATCATTCTTAATAATTTAAAAGCAAGTCACAACCGATTCAATCAGCCTAATGAAGTAAGTTATTGAATCATTGGAATTACAAATATATAAAAAAATTAAATACATACAACATAAGGCTATTGAATCGGAAATTATAAAAAAGCAACAGTTATAAAATAAACTATATTATAAAAAAAGCCGCCTCAAAAAAAGGCAGCTTTACAAGTCTGAAATATCTAACAATATTATTTTTTAGCTTTTACGTCTACAGCGATTTCGATGTCTTTGCTGATCATCCATTCTGCAGGATCGGCTTCGGAAGTTCCGAATTTAATTCCCCAGTCTGCTCTGTTCACCGTGAATTTAGCCTGGATTGCCGCTGAATTTTCCGTTACATCCACTTTTGCAGGGAACGTTACATTCATTGTTTTTCCGGATAACGTAAGGTTTCCGCTTACCGTTTTGTTAGCTCCTGCCACTGCATCTTTTGGAGCTTCCTTAAGATCGGCTACACTTGTAATTTTGAAATCTGCCGTTGGATTTTTTGCTGTATCAAAGAAATCAGGGTTTTTAAGGTGTGCTTCAAGGTCTGCCGGTTTTTTATCTTTTTCCGTTACAGAAGCCGGATCTACTTTAATAGAGTTCATGTCGATCACAAAGTTTCCTGCCGTTACGCCACCGTTTTCAATACTCAAATCTCCCGATTTTACCATTAAAGTTCCCCAACGCGGAGCCATTCCTCCTTTGTGGAATGCTTTCCAGTTTACCACAGAACCTACTGTATCTACAGGCAAAACTTCTCCTTTGCTTTCTGCTACTTTCTGCTCAGTAGAAGTCGCTGCATTTTCAGCCGATTTTTCTTTGTTACAAGACGCTGCAAGCAATCCTACTGCAACCAATGCAATAACACTTAGTTTTTTCATATTATTTAAATTGTTTAAAGTTGATTCGTAATCTCTAAATTCCGGAGCCAAAAATAGAAAACATCCCACACTTTTATCTTATCATACATCAAGAAATAAAATTTCAGGGTTTCCGTTAATACCTTTCCGCTAAAATAAGAATTATTAAATACACATGATACAATTAAAATCTTTGTATCAAGTTTGTTTAGGCTAATTATAAATTTAATCGAAAAATAGGTGAAAGACTTTATTGGATTTATGTAAAGTATTTCTAAAGTCAGCAAAGAGAAAAAATCTTTGATTTTTTAACTTACGTGCCCTTTTTTAATTTAGGTATTAAACTTAAACAACTAAAGTGTTTAAATCTTTTGCATCTTTTGTGATAAAAAAGTTTAAAGTTTATCTTCAAGCAAAGCATATTCATCTTATTCTGTATTATTACAATCAATTTTTTCTTTATTTTAATTTTAATCATCGCAAACTTCAAATCTTAAACAGACAATGTCTTTCTTGGTCTTTGTTAAATTTAAATAAAAGAGTAAAGCATTTGTAGTTAATGTAGTTATATTTAAAATAGGTTTGCAATATACATTTTGATTATTTTAGCCCTTTAAATTTTAAAATGAACACAACACAATACATACAGCAATCCCTCAACATATCCGAAAAAAGCATCAATGCCACTTTAGAACTACTGGCGGAAGACTGCACCATCCCTTTCATTTCCCGTTACCGAAAAGATAAAACCGGAAACCTTGACGAAACACAGATTGAACAGATTTCAAAACTCAGTAAACAGTTTGAAGAAATTGTAAAAAGAAAAGAATCCATCTTAAAATCGATTGAAGAACAAAATGCTTTAACGCCGGAACTGAAACAGAGAATTGAAGAAAGTTTTGATATTCAGGAAATTGAAGATCTTTATCTGCCGTTCAAAAAAAGAAAGAAAACCAAAGCCGATGCCGCGAAAGAAAAAGGGCTGGAACCTTTAGCAAAAATCATTATGAGCCAGAAAGTTCACGATCTGCAGTTTTTGGCTTCAAAATATCTGAACGATCAGGTTGCGTCCGAAGAAGAAGCTTTGCAGGGCGCAAGAGACATCATGGCAGAATGGATCAACGAAAATATGTATGTGAGAAAAAATCTCCGCCGCCTGTTTCAGCGAAAAGCGGTGGTTACTTCAAAAGTGGTGAAAGCCAAAAAAGATGAAGAAGACGCACAGAAATTCTCTCAGTATTTCGAATGGGAGGAAAACCTGAACAGAACACCTTCTCATCGCCTTTTAGCCATGTTAAGAGCCGAATCTGAAGGTTTTGTGAAAACCAATGTCGGAATCGATAAAGAGGAAGCCATCGAATTTATTGAAAAAGCCATCATCAAATCCAGCAACGAAGCATCGGAACAGATTTCACTGGCGATTAAAGACAGCTACAAAAGATTACTGGAACCCGCAATTTCCAATGAAACCTTACAGGAAGCCAAAGAAAAAGCCGATAAAAAAGCCATTGAGATTTTCTCTGAAAACCTTACACAGCTTCTTCTTGCGCCGCCTTTGGGAGAAAAACGAATTCTGGCAATTGATCCGGGTTACAGAAGCGGCTGTAAAGTAGTCTGTCTGGACGAAAAAGGCGATCTGCTCCACAACGAGACCATTTATCCGCACGCTCCGCAAAACGAAAGCGGAATGGCAATGAAAAAAATCCGTTCCATGGTGAATGCCTATAACATTGAAGCCATTTCCATCGGAAACGGAACCGCAAGCCGCGAAACCGAGTTTTTCATCAAGAAAATTGCATTCGACAAACCTTTACAAGTTTTCGTTGTTTCGGAAGCCGGAGCTTCGGTGTACTCTGCAAGTAAAATTGCGCGTGAAGAATTTCCAAGCTATGATGTGACGGTTCGCGGATCGGTCTCCATCGGAAGAAGGCTGGCGGATCCGTTGGCAGAACTGGTAAAAATAGATCCGAAATCCATCGGAGTCGGACAATATCAGCATGATGTGGATCAGACTCAGTTAAAAAATGAACTGGATTCTACGGTGATGAAATGTGTGAATTCTGTAGGAATCAATCTGAATACAGCGAGTAAATCTTTATTAAGCTATGTTTCAGGAATCGGCGAGAAAATGGCAGAAAACATTGTAAACTACCGTACTGAAAACGGAGCTTTTGAGGACAGAAAACAGCTTAAAAAAGTTCCGAGACTGGGAGAAAAAGCTTTTCAGCAGGCAGCCGCATTTGTAAGAATCCACAACGCCAAAAATCCGCTGGATAATTCTGCCGTACATCCCGAAGCTTACGGAATTGTTGAAAAAATGGCAAAAGATTTAGGCATAAAAACCAACGAACTGATCGCTAATAAAGAAAAGATCGCACTGGTAAAACCCGAAAACTACATCACCGGAGACATCGGAATTTTAGGAATTAAAGACATTTTACAAGAGCTGGAAAAACCGGGACTGGATCCAAGAAAAGCGGCTAAAGTTTTTGAATTTGATCCGAATGTAAAAAGCATCAAAGATTTAAAAACAGGAATGATCCTGCCCGGAATCGTCAATAATATCACTGCTTTTGGATGCTTCGTAGATCTGGGAATCAAAGAAAGCGGATTGGTTCATATTTCCCAGTTAAAAGACGGCTTTGTTTCCGATGTGAACGAAGTGGTAAAACTGCATCAGCACGTTCAGGTAAGAGTAACGGAAATTGATGAAGCGAGAAAAAGAATTCAGCTGAGTATGGTTTTGTAAGAATGATTAAGGTTTTGAATTCAAGTCTGTTTAGGTAGTTATTTTGTTTACGAAATTGTCATTTTGAGCGAAACGAAGTGGAGTCGAAAAATCTAAAATAACTGAATTTTAAATGATTTTGGCTTTATCATTACTAATAAAATTCTGTTCAGCATAACACAAAAGGTTTAAATGGAAACACATGGTAAGATGAAAATTTCAGAGCTTAAAGAAAATAAAACAACACGCAGGGCAACCCGAGATTTTGATTCGGAAGGAAGACGTATCTATGAATTTTTTGAATATGAAATCCCTTATGATACGACCTATGAAAAGAACCGCAGGGACAGATTGTGTTCCAAAATTATAGATATGGTTCCTTTTACCCTGCTTTTTGTTTTCATATTGCATAAACCCCTTATTGTCGCTGTGATTCTTTCAATTCCGTGTGCAATTGTTTTAGGATCAGTAACAGAACATTTTTTCGGGTGTACTCTTGGCAAAAAGATTTTTAAAATAAAAGTGATTGATGATTACGGTAACTATCCCAATATTCTAAAATCATTTGCAAGAAATTTGCTTTGTCTGGCAAATCTTTTCTTTTTTTGGATTAATTATGAACAGCCCGAAAATGAATCATCAAACAAATCCATGCGGATGGATTTTCATATGCATTTCAACAACGAGATCTGTAAAACCTACATTGTAAAAGAAATAAAAATGGAAGAGATCAGGAAGCTTCTTCATAACCGGTTTTCTCTAAATAAAAAGTGACTCATCAATTGAGTCGCTTTTTTTATTATAAAAGTTTAAAGTAAAAAAGTTTTGCTCCTTTAGGAGCAGAATCTATGTAGAAATAAGAATAAGTCTATCAATCAATCCGTAGGATTGATATCTGTAATTCTCAATGAATTTTTTAAAGATAGCGTTCCCACGGAACGCTGAATGCCTTGCGAATATGTTTTCTACACAGATAAAACTCTATAGAGTTTTCTAACTTTTACTTAAACTTTATTAATAATCCTTAAAATCCCTTACCGCTTTTCTCACTTCCGGCCATTTAGTAATCTGTCCTTTATCATCCAGAGGCATTGCTCTTTTTTCCCGGTTCGAAAATTCGGGGTCTTCTGAAGCCATATACGCTAAAGTTGCCGTTAGAATCACATTGCTTTTCACCTCATCAAAGATAATTTTGTCGTACGTATCTTTTGTCGTATGCCATGTGTAGCCAAAATAACCCCAGTTTAAAGAACCCAGTCCGAATGACGGAACTCCCGCTGCCACGAAAGAAGCATGATCGGAACCTCCTCCCCCCGGAGTTCCCGGAAAATCTGTTTTAATCTGGCTTTTAATATTTTTAGGAACCGCGTTCAGCCATTTTCCAAGATAATCGTAAGCATGTACAAAACCCTGTCCGCTGATGTTCACTACTCTACCCGTTCCGTTGTCCTGATTGAAAACTGCCTGAACTCCCTTTACAATCTCCGGATGATCCGCTACAAAACTTCTCGATCCGTTCAGTCCCTGCTCTTCACTTCCCCAAAGTCCTACAATAATCGTCCTTTTGTTATCAGGATAATATTTCTTAAGAATTCTCATCGCTTCAAGCATGGTTAAAACTCCCGTTCCATTGTCTGTAGCGCCTTGTGCGCCGTCCCATGAATCCAGATGCGCAGAAAGAATAACGTATTCATCAGGTTTTTCTTTTCCTTTAATCACTCCAATGGTGTTGAATGATTTAGCTTCAGAAAGGATTTTTGACTTCATTTCCATCCTAATCTTTGGTTTTGTGCCGTTTTCCGCCATTCTGTACAACATTCCGTAATCTTCCAGTTCAATATCAAACATGGGAATATTCTTCGTTTTTGCTTCAAAAATTCTGTTGGCTCCCATAATTCCTGTCCAGTTGGAAATCGCAATTCCTGCTGCTCCTGCTCTTTCCAGAGCTTCGGGAAGTGTTTCATTGTTATAGCCTATGCTTTTTATATAATTCTGATACTCTTTTGAAGCCTGTTCTTTTTCTTTCTTAAGCTTTTCATACAGTTCAGGCATTGCAAATTCTTTAATCTGATCGTCTGAACGACCGATTTTCTGGTATTGTGCGATCAAAACAACCTTTCCTTTCACAGAAGAAATCCATCGATCAAATTCAGCTTTGGAAGAAACTTTCGGAAGAATAACAACTTCTGCTTCCACTGCTTTTTTCGTTGCCGGACTCCATGCTAACTGGGTTGCCGATAAACTTTTCATGCGCGGAAACGTCATGTCCACATGGGTAATTCCTCTTTGCCATCCTTTCCATGTTCCAAACTGTTGCAGATTGGCTTCGATATCCCATGATTTCAGTTTATTTGCTGTCCATTCATTGGCGGCAAACATTTCCGGAGTTCCGATCAGACGCGGACCGATTCCGTCCAAAAGTTCATACGCCATTTTTTCAAGCTGGGAATTATTGTTTACCTCGTTCACGAAATTCTGAACAACGGGATTAAGTTTTTCCTGAGGAACGGCATTCTGAGCCAAAGAAAATTGTGTCATCGCCATCATAACAGGCAATGCAAGAAATCTGTTTATCTTCATATTAATCATTGTAGCCCTAAAGATAAAGAGATTCGCGGAAATGGGAAAACGCAGAAAGGGTTTGGTAATGGTGAATGGTTGCTGGTGAACAGTGAATGGTGAAAAAGTCAAGGGTGAATGAGATTCGCTTTTGATTTACAATCCACAAATCAAGACTACATAAGAGTGATGATTTAAAAAACTAAATTTCTTTGTAAAAATTCAAATAAAAAAACCGACTGAAAAGCCGGTTTTGGGAACAACTATTTTTTTGATTCTTCAACAGAAACTTTTCTGAATTCCTTGAAAAGCTTGCTTAGTTCCAAAGCTGCTTTACGAGCTCTTGTTCCAGCTGCTTTGTTTCCTTTTTCTGCTTGTTGGTTTGCTTCAGTTGTGAAAGCTTCAAATTCTGCGTTGATTTTTTCAATTAGTTCTTTCATTATTTTTAAAATTTAGGCTGCAAATATAGCTTTTATGGTGATTCCAGCCTAATAGTGAAGAAAAAATTTCCAAGAATTCACAAATAATTTCAATTTTCCGGCAAAATGCTTCAGATTGCCGTAAAACAAGCCGATCCGGAGGAATCGAAAAACAATTCTGCTGCATTTAAAAATTCCTACTGAATGTCGCCTGAATATTCTTCATCTGTCGCCGCTTTCAGCCACGTAACCTGCTCATCACCTTCATAATTGGTGATCGCAATATGCGTCATGGAAGTTTTGGAACCTGCTCCATGCCAGTGTTCTGTGTTTTCAGGAATATTAATTACGTCTCCTTTCTTAATAACCTGAGCGGTTTTTCCTTTTTCCTGATAAAGACCTTCTCCGTCAATAACCAGTAAAACCTGTCCTTTGGGATGTGTATGCCAGTTTGTTCTGGCTTCAGGTTCGAAAGTAACACTTCCTGCGGAAAAATTATTGTTTTTATCTCTTGAAACTAAGGGAGTAAGAAAAGCTTTTCCGGTAAACCATTCTGCCGGAAGCGGCTCTCCTTTTTTAAATAGATCTGCTGTATTCATTGTTTCTTTTTTATGATATTGACATCCTGACAATATAAGAGCCAGAATGATTACTGCTGTTTTTTTAATGTACGGAATCAATCTTTTTAATAATTTTTGCAGGGATTCCTCCTACCACGGTGTAATCCGGAACATCTTTGGAAACGACTGCTCCTGCTGCAACTACGGAATTTTCTCCAACAGTAACGCCGGGCAGAATTGTTACGTTGGCTCCGATCCACGCATTATTTTTAATGACGATAGATTTCCCCGTAAGACCTTTTCTGTGTTGAGGTTCCAGAGGATGATTTTCTGTGATAAGGCTGACTTTCGGACCGATCAGTACATCGTCTTCTATTGTGATTCCTCCTAAAGACAGAAAAGTACAGTCGAAATTGATGAACACATTTTTGCCGATGGTAATCCCTTTTCCGTAATTGATGTAAACCGGCGTGAAAACCGTTACATTTTCAAGTTTCTGTTCTGTAATCTCACTTAACAATTCTGATATCTCATCCGGATCGGAAGAATTGTTCAACTGATTGAGCTTATCTTTGATTTCATAAAATGCTTCTCTCAAATGATGGATTTCAGGATCATCCGACAAAACCGTTTCGCCATTCTGTAATCTGCTGAAGATATTTTCTTTGCTATTCAAATCTGATATTTTTAGGGGTAAACATAAGATCCACCTTTTCATCGACGGATCGTTCAATTATTTCAAATATGTTCTGAAAAAACTTTCGAGTTTATCAAAAGGAATAATGTCCGTTTTATCGTACAGATCAACATGAACTGCATTAGGAATAATCATTAATTCCTTAGGTTCTGCAGCCATTTTATAAACATCTTCAGAAAAATATCTGGAGTGGGCATTTTCTCCGGCAATCAATAGAAGCGGTCTTGGAGAAATTTCCTTCACATAGGCTAAAATCGGGATATTCATCAGAGAAAAACCGTTTGTTTTCGTCCATGCCTTATTTGAATTTACAGAGCGTTCGTGAAATCCTCTCGGCGTTTTATAATAATCAAAATAATCTTTTACAAACTGTGGTTCATCATCTTTCAGAACATTTGGGTTAGGAGTGTTTCCATATTCAGGACTCCCTTTTTCAGCATCTTTCCATCGCTGCAGGCTCATTTCTTTTAAAATTTTATCCCGCTCTTCCTGAGTCATTTTATCGTAGTATCCTTTTGAAGAAACGCGGGGCATATCATACATACTTGTCGTGGCAACCGCTTTTACCCTTTTGTCTATCGCAGTTGCATTCAGCGCAAATCCTCCGAAACCGCAGATTCCGATGATCCCGATTTTATCCCGGTCAACATTCTTCTGTAAACCCAGAAAATCTACTGCCGCACTGAAATCTTCCGTGTTGATGTCCGAAGAAGCAATGTTTCTCGGTTCTCCTCCGCTTTCGCCAGTATAAGAAGGATCAAATGCAATTACCGCAAACCCTTTTTCTGCCATCTGATTCGCGTATAACCCCGAAGACTGTTCTTTCACGGCTCCGAAAGGTCCGCTGATCGCCAAAGCAGGAAGTTTTTCGTTTTCTTTATTTTTAGGAAGATAATAATCTCCTGAAAGTACAATTCCGTAACGGTTTTTAAAGCTGACTTTCTTTCTTACCACTTTATCGCTCAGTGTGAACGTGTAATGTTCTTTTTGTTCCGTTGCATTCATTTTTTTCTGATTAGTTTGATTCTTTTGTGCAAAGGTCTGCCCGATGAGCATACAGGACAAAACCACCGCAGTTGTTACTATTTTCATATCCGCATTTTAAATTAAAAATTGATGGTACAAAAGTAGAAACCGCATTAGTGCAGCAGGTAATGATAATCAAACCAAAAATTAAGAAAATCAAACTTCAGCAGATCTGAAAGCTTTCGGATTGGTTCCTGTCTGTTTTTTAAAAAAATTGTTGAAATAAGTAGGATAATCAAACCCCAATGCAAAGGCAATTTCAGAAATATTCCAGTCAGTGTGCTGCAAAAGAGCTTTTGCTTCGGTAAGAATTCTTTCTGTGATATGCGATGTGGTGGATTTCCCGGTGATTTCCTTTACAGAACGGTTAAGATAGTTAACGTGAACATTAAGGCTTTTCGCAAATTCCTGAGCAGATTTCAACTGCAGCGGATGATCTGTTGTTTCAATCGGGAATTGTCTTTCCAGCAATTCTAGAAAGACGGAAGTTAATCTGGATGCCGCATTTTGATTCTGATCCATATTTTCAGCAGGTTCAAGCTTTAAAGATTCATGGATAATAAGACTGATGTAATTTCGGATCAGTTCATCTTTGTAAAGGTAATCGCTTTCCTGCTCGGCAATCATTTTTTGAAACAGGGTGTTGAGAAAATCTCTCTGTTCTTCGGTGATTTTTAAAACAGGAGTTCCTCCGATCTTAAAAAATGAAGACTGCTGAAGACTTTCTGAACGTTCGGAATTTTTAAAAAACTCTTCAGAAAAAAGAATGGTATAGCCTGCATAAGTTGAAGAAATAGTTTCCCAGGAATACGGAATATGCGGGTTTCCGAAAAACAGAATGGTTCCTTCCTGCTCAAAGGTTTTATCTGAATAATGAATTTTGCTTTTACCGGTAGTAAGACAAATTTTGTAGAATTCTTTACGGCTGTAAGTACGGGTTTCATTGGTATCCTGCTCTATCTGAAAAGCACGGAATCCTTTTAATTTCAGTTCACTGTTAAAATCCGAAACGGTTCTTTTTACTTTGTCTTTCATGCTTCAAAGTTAAGAAATTCAAACAAATGAAAAATATGTACTTACAATTTATCGTTGAATTTTTAAAGTACGGAATATTCTGTTCACCCTGCACAATTAAGTAAAACTACTGAGTTTTTTGTTTCTTAAACTCATTAATTTTGGATGCATAAAACTGATGACTCCGAAAAGATTCAGACCTCTATTTTGAAGTTTAAATAATTTTCAGAATCAGAAATACTAACCATTATAAAAACGAAATTACCATGCTGAAAAGACAAAAAGAAAGTATTGAGCAGGAAAGCCTGTTTCTAAGAACTGCAGCAGGCAGTTCTCAGGGATTTCTGGAGAATCTTATGAAGGGCTATTCTAAACTTACGATTGATGATCCACTGATTCCTTTCAGAGAAAAAGACCTGAACCAGATCGCAGATAATGTGGATTACGGAATTTTAAAAGCACTGGAAGGAACCTGGGTGAGCTACAACGCCGATTACAATAAAAATATCGACAGAACAATGAACGGAAGCGGCGTTCATACCACGATTATGCCTTCGCCGGGAACCAATTCAGGAACAATTCCGGGAAAATTCAGCTTCGAATGTGAAGAATACATTGAAAAACTGGTTTTTTCTCTTGTTCCGGGAGGTGTGCGTAACCGGGGCGGTGCAAATGAGCTGTTCTGCGGTGCTGTAAAGTATGAGCAGAGCATTAAAAGTGTAAATACCCAAAAAGATAATCCGGATTTGCTGTACACGCCTATTCATGAAGAAAACGGGATGTATCTCTGGCTGAGTGATGTTTACAATCATGCAGCCACAAAGGAATCCATTGAAAGAGACCGCGGAATTCATGCTTTTGATGAGGAGGATTACAAAAACTACGGGTACAAAGGCGAATACAGAAACGAGCCTTTGGTGCAGGTGAAGGATGAAAACGGAAATCCTCAGTATATTCTGATGAGCGAACTGAAGGAAGATCAGGAATATTATGAGATCATTCCGGCAAAAGAACTGAAACCGGGAGCCGGTAATCGCGGACCTTATTTTATTCCCGATTATTCTATTTCGCGAAGCGGAGTGATTCCTCATGGAAGCACGATCACTTTACTGGGCGACATCGTGCCCTCCCAATCCAATTATCTTATACAGGGAGCGCCGCAGTTTCCGGAAGGAGACAAAGCGTGGAATTATGATTTTCTTTCTGTTTCGCCAACGATGGGAGGAGCAGGAGCGAGTGAAACGCACCCTATCAATCTGGATCAGCCCGCTCCGGCATGGGTTCACGAAACGCTGAATGACCAAAATGATCCGGGAGAAAATAAAATTTATACGCAGAGAATTCTTGCACACGATCTTTATCCTTATTCCGTAAGACCGGATCTGAGACTAAGAGATACGCTCAGCGGACAGGAAGTTAAGAATTATGTTTTTCTTCAGATGTCTTCCAAAAACAAAACCGGCGCACAAGGCGGGATCTTAAATGTTCCTTTCGTAAACCGCTTTGTTCCGACCGTAGAGGTAAATTTCAGAATGTGGATTGAAACCGTGGTAGAAAACGGAAGAGAGATTCTTCAGCTTCAGTATGAGCAGATTATTCTTTTCGAATTCCATTTCGGAGATGACGGCGGAACGACAAGCTGGCCGCATATTCAGGTGAATACGCTTCGAAAACTGGAGGACATTCCTGAAGAGCAGAGAAAAATTATAGAAGAACAGTTTTTTGAAGGAACAAAAACGCCGGAAAATATATCTTTAAATGCTCCGGCTGCGACATCAGGCTGTCCGTATCATAAAGGGTAAGTAAATATTTATACTATGGTTTTAAAGAAAGCAGCGACGGCACAAGTGCCGTCGCTGCTTAATATATGCGATATCTATTTAAACAATTATTAATTTAACCTGAGTTCTGGATAAGTCTTCTTAAACGCAAGGTTAAACAAAGAGATTCAATTATCAGGAATTCAGCTTTTAAGATATACAAAGCCGTAAAATTGATCAAAGTAATACCATTTTTGTCTTTTTTACATAAACGAAGTGCCTTTGTTTAGCTTGCAAACTTTCAATAAGTAAAAAAAATCTTTAACCAGAAAAGATTTTATCTTAAGTAAGTTCGATGTAAAGTTTTCAAATCAAAATTGAACAGCTATAACCATCGCAAAGACCAGAATATTAAGATAAAGAGTTTAAAAAAG
>NZ_JBBCQL010000092.1:0-16109 GCF_037149975.1 Chryseobacterium sp. VD8
TTTATCGTTTGCTGCGCACTGTTCACATACTGGTGCTACGTTTTGGTAGTTACTCTGGGAGGTGATAAAGATAAAGACTACTATTCTCCAACGGAAGGTAAGCATCCTTACTACGATCCGAAAATCTACAAAAATGAAGGTTAATTAATTGGTTATATAGTAAAAAGCCGATCAAATAATTTATTTGGTCGGCTTTTTTATTTAACGGTTAAAATTACTTTTTAGTCATGTATCGGAAGAACCAGAACAGGAACTTTAGAATCCTTTGTGATGCCTTTTGTTAAGCTTCCCACGAAAACATCATAAATCCCGCTTCTTCCGTGTGATCCCATCACGATAAAATCAGCTTTTTTATCTTCTGCATGTTCCAGAATAATATCTTTTGCAATTCCCTGTTTCAGAATATGTTCGCAGTCTACATCATGTGCCAGAATTCTCTGCTGAATCTTGTTCAGCTGAACAAGTTCTTCCCGGATCTCATTTTCCTCAACTTCCGGAAAATACTGAAATCCCATATCTCCTATGGCAAAGCCAATATCCGATGGCGCAACGTGAATGATATAAATTCTGCCGTTAACCTGCTTAGCAAATTTTACGGCTCCTTCCAAAAGCTGTTCTGTCTTGTCCCCAAAATCTACGGGTAATACAATATTTACCATAACCTTTAATTTTGTTTACTAAAGATAGGAAAATTATGCCAGAAATTATGTTAAATTACTTATAATATTCGGATGTCAAGAACTTTTTCTTCTTCCAGATAAGCTTCCAGAACATCATTTTCTTCCACTTTACCTACCCCTTTCGGAGTTCCGGTGAAAATAAGATCTCCCACTCTTAAAGTAAAATACTGCGATACAAAAGCAATAATATCATCAATGGAGAACATCATGTCTTTCGTATTTCCATCCTGTACCTTTTCCTTGTTTTTCAGTAAAGAAAAATTCAGCGACTCCAGATTGAAATTTTCTTTTTTAAAGAAATTTCCCACTACAGCAGAACCGTCAAAACCTTTCGCCAGTTCCCAAGGCAGTCCTTTGGATTTCAGCTCACTCTGAAGATCTCTTGCCGTAAAATCAATTCCCAGCCCGATTTCCTCATAATGCTTGTGTGCTGTTTCTTTCTGGATGTATTTTCCGCCTTTTGATATTTTTACAACAACCTCCAGTTCGTAATGTACATCCTCTGAAAACTCAGGAATGTAAAAATCATTTCCCTTCAAAACCGCTGTATCCGGCTTCATAAAAATAACCGGTCTTTCCGGGATTTCGTTGCCCAGTTCTTTTGCGTGTTCGCTGTAATTTCTTCCTATACAGATTATTTTCATACTCTTTTACTTTGTCTTTGAGAGAATCGAATGCGACGAAGCAATCTCAGTCTCACATTATTTAATAAATTTTTATTTTCAACGATCGTAAGCTTCCATCCTCCAATTTTCTTTCTTTTTTTGGAGCTTTTTCCCGCTTTCCGCTGTATCTTTTGTTCCGCTTTGCTTCACAAAAGGATGCCGCTGCAATCGAGGCTATGAGAAGGAAACGGTTAATTTCTACGAGTTAATCATGAATTTTCCAATATATAACATTTATTTGTAAAAGAAAATTCATTTCTCATCGATTAGAAATCATCAATCATCAATTATCAATCATCACTTATCACTTATCACTCATAATAAAAGACCACCCCGTCAAAAATTCATTCGAATTTTCGCCACCCATTTGCTGAGTGAAACGCCTTTAGGAAAAGAAAATATACACAATATTTTATTGTTTTTTTTTTATTGCTTTCTTGCTTTTCGCTGTATCTTTCAATCATCAATCATCAATCATCAATCATCAATCATCAATCATCAATCATCACTTATCACTTATCAATCATAATAAAAGGCCACCCCGTCAAAAATTCAAATGCTCCGGAGGAGGGGAATTGTAACGGCTTTTTCAACATTATCTTGTCGTACAAATACTAATAACAAAGATACTATCATTTGCTGAGTGAAGCGCCCTTGCGAACGGAAAATATCCACAATACCTTCAAAAAAATATTGCGATCATTGCGTTAAAAAAACATTACGTCACTTTCTAAAACCATTAATGCGTAAACTCATTCCCGCAATAATAACAGACAAATTTATGGCTCGTTAAAATCGAAATTCCGAAAAAACTGGTTGCACTGTCGTCCCTGTAAATATGGTTAGAACCACATTTCGGACAAACGAAATCAAATTCAGGATCTGCAATGGTGTGTTCCACTTCCAGAGAAAATTCTTCGTTTTCCCTGTAATCTTTCAATGCCTGATTGGCTTTTTCAAGATCCTCTTCAAAAACCTGCAACTGAATTCCGCCAACCGCCTGAGAAAGCAGCCAGTCCGACTGGATCAGTTGTTCGTTTGCAATAAAACTGTTGATGCCGCTTTCCGCAAGAATCTGTTTGTCCCGGTTCGCCTGAAGCGCCGTTTCATAAAATTTGAATTTAACAAGCTCACTCATTATTTAAAACTTGCTTGATAATTGAATTTTCGTGAAAACCTTTTTGGTATACAATGGAAAATCAGCGTTCTGAAGCCATCCATAATAACCAAGGTCTTTCTGGAAAACAGATTTTACCGTTTGTCCCTTATATTTTCCGAAAGCAAAAATTTCCTGTCCGTTTTCGTTGAAGTGAATCATTCCGGCAAGATCCGCGAATTTGTTCTGAGAAGAAAAATTGCTTAATTCTGCGATTTCGTTTGGTACGTCATCATATTTTCCGACCTGCGCATCAAGTACTTCGAAAGTTGCCATAACATCGGCTTCCGCAGAATGGGCGTTTTCCAGTGTTTTTCCGCAATAAAACTGATAGGCAGCGCCTAAATTTCGGGGTTCTTTTTTAAAGAAAATGGTCTGCGCATCAACCAGTTTGAATTTATTCAAATCAAAATCAGACTCGGCGCGAAGCAGCTCTTCCGCTAACAACGGAACATCGAATCTGTTGGAATTGAAACCTCCTAAATCCGCACCGGTAATCATTTCCATCACTTTTGGAGCAATTTCTTTAAAGGTGGGCGCATCTTTTACATCTTCATCATAAATTCCGTGGATTTCGCTGCATTCTTTCGGGATCGGCATTTCAGGATTTACCCTCCATGTTTTGCTTTCTCTTGATGCATCCGGATTTACTTTTAAAATACAGATTTCAACAATACGGTCTTTCCCGATGTTCGTTCCTGTTGTTTCCAGATCAAAAATGCAGAGCGGTTTATGTAGTTTTAAATTCATTTTTTATAATTTGAAAATTCGAGAATGTGTTAATTTGAGAATGGATTTAAACGTCCATTATTCAACACATAAATTTATTTAAGTTGTTTTTGAAATATAATTGAGATTAAAATATAATAAAGAATCACCATCGGGATTCCGACCGTTTTAAAGATAGCTAAAATAATAACAGAACCGACCAGTAAAGCTATTTTAGGATAATTGTCCTGCAGTTTCATCGATTTGAATTTCATCGCGATCATTTTTATCGGTGAGATTAAAAGCCAGGAAGAAATTACGGTTAAAATAATCAATGCAAATTCATTATTCAGTAGAAATTCAAAACTTTGATTTTCTTTGAAAGCGTAAAACAGTCCGAAAATTAAAATTGTGTTTGATGGCGTATTCAATCCTTTAAAATAATATTTCTGATCTTCATCCAGATTAAAAATGGCAAGTCTTAAACAGGAAAATAATGTAATCAGCAATCCGAAATATTGAATCTCAAACGGTAGGGCAATTCCAAAGAGGTTTGTTCCAAACGGTTCAAGCATTTTAAACATCGCCAGTCCCGGAACCAGTCCGAAGCTCACCATATCTGCCAAAGAATCCAGTTGGGTTCCAAGATTGGAATTCGCCTTTAACGCTCTTGCTGTAAAACCATCAAAGAAATCCAGAATCAGAGAAAGCACGATGCAAATCGCAGTCGTCTGATAATCTCCTGAAATAAGATGAATGGCGCCGATACATCCGGAAAGCAGATTTCCTAAGGTAATGGCATTGGCAAGATTATTTTTAATAAAATTCATAGGCACAAAATTAATAAATTAAAGTAACAAAGCGTTAATTAAACGGCGCATCAATTATTGTGGATTGATAAGCTGTTGCAGGGAGATATTGTTAAATTAATTCGAATTTAGTGTAAATTTGCACCATGAAATTGTTTAAAGAATTTAGAAAACAGGAAGTTCTGGTACTTTTGTACAGAATTTTTTTAGCCTATTTTTTCTATCAGATCGCAAGATTTTTATTCTGGTACTTTAATAAAGACTTAATAAAAATCGATTCTGTTTCAGATTATTTCAGTTTGTCTTTCCATGGGATTGCGTTCGATACAACGGCGATTTTATATGTAAATGCCCTTTTTATTCTTCTGAGCATCATTCCTGTCATCATCAACACTAAAAAAAGCTACCAGACATTTCTTTTCTGGCTGTATTTTATCACTAACGGAATTGCCTATGCGATGAATTTCGGAGATATGGTGTATTTCAGGTTTTCGCAGATGAGACTTACTTCTGCCGCGTTACAGGTTGCACAGCATGAAAGCAATATTTTTAAGGTCTTTACGACTTCCGTTGCTCAGAATCCTTTTGTTCTGATTGGATTTATAGGTTTGATGATACTCTGGATTTTTCTTTATAAAAAAATAAAAGTTCAGGAAAACAAGCCTGAAAAACGGGTTCCGTATTTTATTTGGTCTGTGATAACGCTTTGCATAACGGCTGTTTTGGCTGTCGGTGGAATTCGCGGAGACTTTAAGCACAGCACAAGACCCATCAATCTGGTGGATGCCAATCGTTTCGTAAAAATTCCGGCGCAGGGAAATGTCGTTTTGAACAGTACGTTTTCCTTTTTCCGAACTTTAAATACGAATAATTTTAAGGAAGTTCATTTTGTAGATGAAAAATTTATTGAACAGAACATTCATCCTTATAAAGAATACAACAGAGAAGTTACAGAAAAACCAAATATTGTTATTTTTATTGTAGAATCCTTCGGAAGAGAATATTCAGGAGCATTCAATAAAGATAAAAATATCAAAGATTACGTTTCTTACACTCCGTTTATCGACAGTTTAGCGGGGCAGAGCTTAATTTTCCCGAACACTTTTGCCAACGGAAGACAGTCGATTCACGGGATGAGCTCCGTTCTTGCCGGAATTCCTAGTTTAACGGACGCTTTTACAAGTTCGCCCTATTCCAACCAGAAAATCCAGTCCATTGTTTCTGTCTGCAACGAAATGGGATACGATACTTCTTTCTATCACGGCGCTCCGAATGGTTCCATGGGATTTTTGGGCTTTGGAAACATCTTAGGATTCAAACATTATTTTGGAAAGACCGAATATAATAATGATAATGATTTCGATGGAATCTGGGCAATCTGGGATGAACCTTTTTTACAGTATTTTGCTAAGAATGTAGGGAAAAAACAGCCTTTCATGACAACCGTATTCACGGCATCTTCACATCATCCGTTTAAAATCCCTGAAAAATACAACGGAAAATTTAAAAAAGGAAAAATTCAGATGCATGAACCTATTCAATATACGGATTATGCGATCAGAAAGTATTTCGAAACAGCTAAAAAACAGCCCTGGTTCAATAATACCATCTTTGTTTTTACGGGAGATCACACCAACGAAATTTATTATCCGGAATACGATAAAACAATGAATCGTTTCGCAGTGCCTTTAATCTTTTATTCACCAAATCCTGCGTATAATTTAAAAGGCGTAAATCCTGAACTCGCGCAGCAGATTGATATTTATCCTACGCTTGCCGATTTAATCGGCTATCATAAAAAAATCAGAAGCTGGGGAAGAAGTCTGGTGAGCGAGAAGCAGTATTCGCCCATTATTGCCAATTCAGACGGAACGGTGGAGCAGTTTATCATCGGGAATTACATCTACCGTTTCGATGGAAAAGAGATTGTGGGGATCTTTGATCAGTCTGATTTAGGATTGGAAAAAAATCTGATGGATCAGTTGAGATCTGATCCGGAAGCGCAAAAAGGAAAACAAATTGCCAAAGCCTGGTATCAGGATTATATGGATCGGGTGATAAACAGAAAAATGAATTAAATCATAATGAATTGATTCTCATTACTAAATGTTGTACTAGATATTGTGTTTTACCACTTTTTGTCCTGATTTTTTGGTATATATCTTGTAATCTATGTGAAGGATAATAAAATTTTTTGTTGTTTTAAAATTAATTTATATTTTTAGCAATAATAGACAACGAAATTATTTTATTGAAATTAAAACTATAAGAAATATGAGAAAATTATTGTTAACCTTCGCGCTTTCATTATTCGGAGTAATGTCTTTTGCGCAGATTGAAGGAAAATGGAAAACCATAGATGACGAAACAAAACAGGCTAAATCTATTGTTGAGATCTATAAAAAAGGAGATCAGTATTTCGGGAGAATTTCCCAGTTGCTGATAAAACCGGCAAACCCAAACTGTACGGAATGTAAAGACGACAGAAAAAACAAGCCTATTCAGGGAATGGAAATCATCAGAAACCTAAAAAAGGATGGGGATGAATTTACAGGAGGTACGATTACAGATCCTAAAACAGGAAAAACGTACAAGTGTACGATCACAAGAAGCGGCGATAATCTGAATGTGAGAGGATATATTGGTTTATCTTTCATCGGAAGATCACAGACCTGGCAGAAAGTTAATTAACCGGAATTAAATAAAAATTAATAAGCGGCATTTCATTAAATGAAATGTCGTTTTTGTTATGTAAATAATAAAAAAACACTACTTTTGTACTCTAAATTTTTCAAATAAATATGGCAGAATATACTTTTCGTGAGGTAATTGCACAGGCAATGAGCGAGGAAATGCGTAAAGACGAATCCATCTATTTAATGGGGGAGGAAGTTGCAGAATATAACGGTGCATATAAGGCTTCAAAAGGAATGCTGGATGAATTTGGTGCTAAAAGAGTAATCGATACACCAATTGCTGAGCTTGGTTTCGCAGGGATTTCTGTGGGAGCTGCAATGAATGGTAACAGACCGATCGTAGAATTTATGACGTTCAACTTCTCTTTGGTGGGGATTGATCAGATTATCAATAACGCTGCAAAAATCCGCCAGATGAGTGGAGGACAGTGGAACTGCCCGATCGTTTTCCGTGGTCCTACAGCTTCTGCAGGTCAGTTGGGAGCAACGCACTCTCAGGCTTTCGAAAGCTGGTATGCCAACTGTCCGGGATTAAAAGTGGTCGTTCCTTCAAATCCTTACGATGCGAAAGGATTATTAAAAACAGCAATTCAGGATAATGATCCGGTAATTTTCATGGAATCTGAGCAGATGTATGGAGACAAAATGGAAATTCCTGAAGAAGAATACTATTTACCTATCGGAAAAGCAGATATCAAAAGAGAAGGTTCTGATGTAACGCTGGTTTCTTTCGGAAAAATCATGAAGCTTGCCATTCAGGCTGCTGAAGATTTGGCTAAAGAAGGTATTTCTGTAGAAGTTATCGATCTTAGAACCGTTCGTCCGTTGGATTATGATACTGTTTTGGCATCCGTTAAAAAGACAAACAGACTGGTTGTTTTGGAAGAAGCATGGCCATTTGGTTCTGTAGCGTCTGAAATCACTTACATGGTTCAGCAGAAAGCATTCGATTATCTGGATGCTCCAATTAAGAGAATTACAACTCCTGATGCTCCTGCTCCTTACTCCGCAGCTTTATTTGCAGAGTGGTTCCCGAAGCTTGAAAAAGTAAAAGAAGAGATCAAAAAAGCAATGTACGTTAAGTAATTACACGATTATAGAAAAAAACTTCCGAAAGGAAGTTTTTTCATTTATTATATTCATGAAGAAAAATTCATGGGGATGTAAATTTGGCTTAAATTTGCGCGTTTAAAAATTAAATTAGCTGGTATGGCAGAAGTTACAGAAGGCGGTCATCATTTTGACATCAAAAAGCTTTCTTTCATTGGAATTTTAGTGTCACTCGGAATTGTATTCGGAGATATCGGTACTTCTCCGCTTTACGTTATGAAAGCGATTGTTAATGCAAGAGGAGAAGGAAGTACGATGCCTTTCAATGAGTATATCGAAGGGGCGTTGTCCTGTATTATCTGGACACTTACACTTCAGACAACAATTAAATATGTGATCATTGCTCTTAGAGCAGACAACAAAGGAGAAGGGGGAATTTTAGCATTGTTTTCTCTGGTTAAAAATCTTAAAAAAGGCTGGCTCTATCTTATCGCTATCGTAGGAGCTGCCGCGCTTATTGCAGACGGAGTAATCACACCTTCGCTTACGGTAATGTCTGCAATTGAAGGTCTTGAAATTTATAATCCGGATACCCCGGTTGTTCCGATCACCATTGCGATTCTTATTATGATCTTCGTGGTTCAGCAGTTTGGTACGAGCTTTATCGGGAAATTCTTCGGACCTGTAATGGTAATCTGGTTTCTCGTTTTGGGAGGTTTGGGATTATCCCATTTGAGCGAAAATCTTGAGATTTTAAGATCTTTCAATCCATATTATGCCTATAAACTTATTGCCAACTCTCCGAGCGCAATTGTAATTTTAGGAGCGGTTTTCCTTTGTACTACAGGAGCGGAAGCACTTTATTCCGACTTAGGACACTGCGGAGCCAAAAATATCCGTGTAAGCTGGGCATTTGTAAAAATCATGCTGATCTTAAATTATCTTGGACAGGGAGCATGGCTTTTAACCAATTACGGTAAACCGGGCTTTTCGGTAATAAATCCTTTCTTCGGGATCATGGAAGAGTGGATGGTTGTTCCGGGAGTTATTCTGGCTACAGCGGCGGCAATTATTGCCAGTCAGGCTTTAATTACAGGATCATTTACCATTTTCTCAGAGGCAATGTCCTTAAATTTATGGCCTAACCAGAAAATTGATTATCCTTCCGGAGTAAAAGGACAAATGTACATCCCAAGAATTAACTGGGGGCTTTTACTATTCTGTATTGTGGTGGTTCTTCACTTCAAAGAATCAGGAAAAATGGAAGCAGCGTACGGTTTATCCATTACGGTAACCATGTTAATGACCACGGTGCTTTTAGTTTATTGGTTATTAAAACATAGAGTAAACAAAGCGTTAATCCTTGTTTTTGCGTTTGTTTATATGGCAATCGAATTAGGTTTCTTTAGTGCAAACGTAATCAAATTCATGGAAGGAGGATGGATTACGGTCGTATTGGCTGGATCTATCGGAGTTTGTATGTATGCTTGGTACAACGGAAGATCTATTAAAACAAAATTCATCAAATTTATTAAGCTTGAGACCTATATTCCGATCATTAAAGATATGAAGCTTGATGAAACAATTCCTAAATATGCGACTAACTTAGCGTATTTAAGCCGTGCGAAGAGAAATGATGAGATCGAATCGAAGATTATTTATTCAATCATCAAGAAACAGCCGAAAAGAGCCGATCATTATTTCATATTAAGCATTACCAATCAGGAAGATCCATATACTTTTAAATATGCAGTAGACGAAGTTCTTCCGGGAACGATCTATAAAATTAACTTCATGTTAGGATTTAAGATAGACCGAAGAATTAACGATTATTTCGATATGGTTCTCAGAGATCTGATGGCAGACGGAACAATTCCTTCAAGAAGCAGCCATCCTTCATTAAGAGCGCATAATATTCCGCCGGATCTGAAATACGTGATTATAGACAATACCTATATCAACGATATTCTTCTTACTGTTAAAGAGAAAATAATCCTTAACATCTACAATTTCGTTAAATATATCGGAAGCGACGACTTTAAAGCATGGGGAATCACTTCCCACAACGTTGTGGTAGAATCTGCGCCTATGACGGAAGACTGCGTTGGAAAATCCAAAATCGAGCAGTGCGAATTTATCCGCCACAAAGGTTAAATTCTTTAACACATCAGGACAATTTGTATTTAAATAAAAATCAATAAATTTGTAGATAAATTTTTTGATGGATACGATACAAAAAGAAAAAAATATTGCGCTGATAAAGGATGTTTTAAGAAACTATTTATTGGAAAAAGGTTTCAGAAACACGCCTGAAAGATATACAATACTTGAAGAAATATACGGTATGGATCATCACTTCAATGTGGATGATCTGTACCTTTTAATGTTGCAGAAAAAATACCACGTTTCCAAAGCAACAATCTACAATACAATTGAAATTTTCCTTGATGCAGGACTCATCCGTAAGCATCAGTTCGGAGAAAAAACACTCACTTCTTCCTCTTACGAAAAATCTTATTTTGATAAACAGCACGATCATTTAGTCGTGTACAAAAAAGATTCAGATAAGGAAATTGAAGAGATCATCGAGTTTTGTGATCCGAGAATTCAAGGGATTAAAGAAGCAATTGAACAGGCATTTGGCGTAAAAATTGATTCCCATTCGCTGTATTTTTATGGCACAAAGAATGATTAATCAATTCATGAGACTATTTGCTTTATTCCTAGTCTCTGTTTCAACGTTTTTATTTGCACAGAACCAGCCGAAAACTCTGCAAAAAGATCCTTATTTTACCAACACGACTCCTCAAAAAAATGCTCCGCCTGCTGAAAAGGTGAAGCACATCCATTCTGATGAATTAAGAAAGGATGATAAATACGACGGAAATAATTATTTCGTGGGGAATGTACAGTTTTCGCATCAGGGTTCTTTGCTGAATGCGGATCTTGTAATTGTATATGAAGAACAGAATTTCATCAAAGCCATCGGAAATGTAAAATTACAGAACGCCGATGGTTCAGTAATTACAGCCGATGAAATGGAGTACGACGGAAATACACAAAAAGGAATTGCCCGGAAAAATGTAGTTCTTACCGATCCGAAAGGAACGGTGATAAAAACGGAAACCATGTATTACGACCGACTTTCCAATCAGGCATATTACAATACCGGAGGAACCATTAACGACGGGAAAAGTACAACGTATTCCAAAACAGCAACCTATTTTCTTACAACCAGAACGATTGATCTTTCGGGAAGAGTGAAAATAGAAGATGCCCAATATATTCTGGAAGGAGACAATGTGGTTCAGAACCAGAATACAAACATTGTAAACATCAACGGACCGACAACGATCATCAACAAGAAAAATCCTAAAAACCGAATCGTTACCGATAAAGGAAATTATAATACGAATACGAAGGAAGCTTTCTTATACAAAAACTCCAGAGTATATTACAACGATAAAATCCTTACCGGAGATGAAATGTATTACAACCAGTTGTCCGGTTTTGGAAAAGCAACAGGAAATGTAACGCTGGATGATCCGAACGAAAGAAGATTCATAAAAGGAGGTTACGGAGAAATTTACGAAAAGAAAGATTCTGCCATGATGACCAAAAATCCGTATGCAGTAAAGGCTCTGGAAAAAGATTCGATGTACTTTGCGGCAGAAAAAATTATTTCTTTTCAAAAACCGGATCCAGAAGATATCAAGGTGAAGAAAAGTTTTCTTAGGGCGTATAAAAAAGGACGTTTTTATAAATCCAATGCACAGGGAAGAGCAGATTCCATCGCTTTCAATGAAACAGACGGGGTTCTTCACATGTATACCAACCCAATTCTTTGGAGCAACGGAAAGCAGGTGACTGGAGATAAAGTTGAAGCTTATTTTAATACCCAAAAAGAAAATATAGATTCCTTAAAAGTTATCGGGAATGCTTTTGCCATCAGTAAAGTCGATTCTCTGAATATGAAAGACGAATTCAATCAGGTAAAAGGCAAACTGATGACGGTTTATTACGGAGAAGATAACAACATCAAAGAAGCAAAAGTAATCGGAAATGCTCAGGCAATTACCTATTCAGATGATGAAAACGAGCAGACAAAGGAAAAAGAAAGGATAGGAATTTCTCTCACTTCATGCGGTATTATTGATGCTGTTTTTGAAGAAAAAATGCTGTATGTTGTTGCCTGTAATATTGGTGCGGCATCAGACACGTATCCTATGAGTATGATAGAACCCGAAAGGCGGAAGTTTCCGGATTTCAACTGGAATACCAAAGACCGGATTTTGAAATGGCGGGATATCCTCGTGGATACACCGAATTATGAGGAAGTGAAATACGAAGCAGACAATACACTTTATAACAAAGCTCAGGAAGCAGTAGAAAAAGCTAAAGCCAAAGAAGAAGCGAAAAAGCCGAAACGTGTAAGAAGATAATTCGTATTTTTTTTAAGCTAAAAAGCCGAAAAATATAAATAATCACCATTTTATTCATTTAAAATGGTGATTTATTTTTATAAAACTCCCTGAAACAAGTCGGTAGCTCATATTTTCTTTAAAAAAATTAAACTTTTTTAAAGTGTTTTATTCAAAAATCTGTGAAGCGGAAAGCCTCATGACTATTCGGTTTTTCAATTAATAAATTTTCATGGTTTGTTGAATTGATTTGCGATGTTGTTATTGAATGTAAATATTTTTTATTGAATGTGTATTTTAATTGTTTTTTTTCTATATATTTACCTAAGAATATATGAAACTATATTAATATTTTGTGATTTGGTGGTATTGCCCGCAGTTTTCTGCGGGCAATTTTTTTATTCTGTCCGTTTCATTTCGGAGTTTGCCGAATCTTTTATAGTTTTGCTAAAATTTTGGAACAATGGAAATGCAAAAGGATTTTTTTATATATCAGGCTCAGACGACAAAGTTTGCTGCTGGTTTTGAAGTGGAAAAGGCGGAAGGAAGTTATATTTATGGCAAAGACGGAAGAAGATATCTGGATTTTGTAGCGGGAGTTTCTGCCAATACTTTAGGACATTCCCATCCAAAAGTAGTTGATGCCATTAAGGAACAGGCTGAAAAATATCTTCACGTCATGGTTTACGGAGAATATGCACAGGAAAAGCCAGTAGCTTTATGTAAACTGTTGGCAGAAGCTACTCCCGATCCTTTAGAAATTACTTACCTGGTAAACAGCGGTGCAGAAGCGATCGATGGAAGTCTGAAACTGGCAAAAAGATATACCGGAAGAGAAGAAATTGTTTCATTCAAAAACTCTTACCACGGAAATACACACGGTGCGTTAAGTGTATCCGGAAATGAATTTCATAAAAGAGAATTTCGTCCGTTATTGCCAATGGTTTCGTTCATTGAATTTAACAGCGAAAAAGATTTCGATAAAATTACCGAGAAAACAGCCTGTGTTATTTTAGAAACCATTCAGGGTGCAGCAGGATTTTTAGTTCCTAATGATGATTATTTAATTAAACTAAAAAAGAGATGTGAAGAAGTAGGAGCATTATTAATTCTGGATGAAATTCAGCCGGGATTCGGAAGAACCGGAAAGCTTTTTTCTTTTGAGCATTTCGGTATCGTTCCAGATATTCTTGTTATGGGAAAAGGAATGGGAGGCGGAGTTCCTGTAGGAGCTTTTATGAGTTCACGTAAAATTATGGAAACACTGTCTCATTCTCCGAAATTAGGACACATCACAACTTTCGGAGGAAATCCGCTTATTGCGGCTTCCAGTTATGCAACTTTAAAGGAAGTTCTGGAAAGCGGTCTGATGAATGAAGTGGAAGAAAAAGAACAACTATACAGAAGTCTTCTGGTTCATCCAAAAATAAAAAACATTAACGGAAAAGGGCTTATGTTGGCTGTAAATCTCGGATCTCCCGAATATACTTTAGACGTAGCGAAAAGATGTATGGAAAAAGGACTGATTGTTTTCTGGCAGCTTTACCGAAATGAATATCTGAGAATTTCTCCTCCGCTTACCATTTCTAAAGAAGAAATAGCAGAAGGATGTAAAATTATCCTTGACGTATTAAATAATTTGTAGGAAACAAAAATTATTTTTACTTTCGCACCGTTTTAAAAAAATAATAACTAATGAAAAAAATTATTCTCGTTGCAGGACTAGGGTTTGCAACAATCATGGGAACTCAGTCTTGCAGTTCTTCTACGGATGATTCTATCCACACCACTACCGTTAATGAAGATAAAGCTAACATTAAAAAAACAATCGACGGTTTTTACAGCAAACTGAATACAATGGATGATGGAGATCTTTCAAAATTCATTTTGTACTCAATGTTTAACAATACCGCTCAGGAATTTGATGACAGTTATCTGAACAATGTTGTAGAAGGCTGGGAAAATCAGTTTGGAGAAGCGCTTATCAATAACAAGCTTCAGTTTGCCAACAGATTAGGAACGTATACTTACAACAATGCAAACGGAACCTGGACAAAAATTGCCAATTCTTCCAATGTTGTATTGAAATTTCCGTCCGTAGCCAATTCTTCTGTAATCGATAGTGAATTAACTCTTTCGTCGTACACAGATATTCAGACAAGTTACAATTCTGAAGTAGTTTGGTTGCCTAAAACCTTTAATCTTGTATTGAAAAGAAGCGGAAATACAGTGTTTAGCATGGATTTATCCAATGTAACATTTGATAACAGTACGAATTTCAGTATGCCGATTAGTGCAAATATTCAGATTTTTGCATCACCAATGACGCAGAATATTGTATGGACAAGAAACAGCGCTAAAGATTTCCAGTTCAAGTATAACAATACAATTCCTCAGGGATCTTCAAGCGAAGTGATTGCCAATGTAATCTTAAAACATTCTGATTACGCCAATATCTCTTCAAAAGACGACTTTAAAACTATTTCAGGTTCTATTAAAGAAGGAGATCTTAAAATTGTTGCAACCATGAATGTTGAAGCTCTTGCTCCGCTTGCAGATCCTACCGATGCGCAGATTAATAATAATACAAAAGGAGAAGTATTTTATTTAGGGCAAAAAATCGGAGATCTTGTTTACAAAACAGTAAATGGAGAAGGAGAGTTCTTTATTGTATATTTCGATGGATCATCGGAAAATACAGATGTTTACATCGGTGATTTCGAGCAAAAAGTTAAAGCTATTTTTGCTAATTATCTTTAATAATTAATACAAAAAACATACATCTCAAAGGTTTCACCAGATCTTTGAGATGTTTTTTATTATGAAACGAATTATTTCAATTTTTTTGCTGGTACTTTCTGCTTCAGTTTTTGCACAGGCTCAAAATGATAGTTTATTTGCTATTCCTAGAAATCAGGTCGGAATTAGTCTCAATAAATTCATTAAATCTGTATTTGCTTCCGATGATAACGCAATGATTATTAATTATCGGTATTCGGGGAAAAACAAATGGTCTTACAGAACCGGATTTGATTTTAAGAATGACGACAGCGAAGGCGGATATTCTCAATTCGCTTTTAAACTTGGGATCGACAGAAATCTGAAAAGATACAGAAGATGGAATTTTTACTACGGAGCAGATTACTTCTTCAGATATTCCAATTACAAAAACATTAATAAACCGCAGTATGATAATGGTTTAGGCGTGTTTTTAGGAGTACAGTATTTTCTTTCTCCTCATTTCTCCCTTTCTACGGAACCAATGTTGTATTACAAATATATTTATGTAGTAGACCGTTCAAGTTTTCAGAAAGATAATAAAACGGCATGGTCAGAAACAGGATTCGGGAGAATAGGTTTTGTGGAACTCAATTTTCATTTTTAAAATAATACAGCTCTTCATCCGAAGAGTTTTTTTATGCCCTTAAAGTAGAGTTATTATGTTAAAAGAATAATTAAACATCTATTTAAAAATCTCTGACAAATATCATGAAGATTGTGCAAAAAAGTAAACACATTTTTGTGTAATAAAAAAATTAATTTATATATTGCGGAACGATTAAAACAAAGATTATATGGCGAAACATAAAGTCCATTACGAATTCCCAATGCATTGTTTATCAGAGATTTTATATGAATATCTGGCAACGGCGGAAGGGTTGTCTGAATGGTTTGCAGATGATGTGACAGAGAAAGGTGATGACTTCTTTTTCAGCTGGGGTGGAGGTCCTTCTGAGAAGGCTACTTTAATAAGATATAAGCCTGAAGGTTTCGTACGTTTCCGATGGGAAGAAGACGAAGGAACCAAGAACTTCTTTGAAATGACGATCGCAATAGACGACATTACAGAAGACCTGTCTCTTAATATTACAGATTTCTGTGAAGAAGGAGATGAAGAAGAAAACGCAATGTACTGGGAAAATC
>NZ_JBBCQL010000093.1:0-16074 GCF_037149975.1 Chryseobacterium sp. VD8
TCTCCCATTGCAAACGCACACCAACCGCCATAAATAGGTTCATATTTGGAAGGGCTCTTTTGCAGAAGTTCTTTGTTTTTGGCAGTTGAAGTATAGTAAATAGCTCCGTTTACGTTGACTGCAAATTCTTTTTTACCTTTTACGGCTTTGTTTTGTTCGATGTAAGAAACAGGATCATATCCCTGAATTGCTAATTTGTTGTTTAAATTTCTGTGTTCTGCTTTTTGGGAAAATGCAAAAAAAGGAAGCAGAAATACGAGAACGAGCGTGATTGTATTTTTCATATCAAATGTTTTTATTTTTATTGTTTGTTTTTGTTGACGATTTGCAGCCCGACTTGAGCGGAAATCCTTTTTGCTGCTGGAAATGCTTGGGCAAAAAGATTGGGAGCGGAAGGCGGAAATTGCTGCCATAAAAAATAATAAATGCAATTCGGCGTAGCCAAAAGCTGCCATAAAAAATTAAAGTTGTTTTAAAATATCCTCCAGCGAAGCTCTTTCTTTGTAATCGGGATTGAAATGTCTCCAGATGATTTTTTGATTTTCATCTAAAATATAGGTCGCAGAAACGGGCAGTCTTCCGGAATCATCGGAACGACTTTTCTTGAAATCGTCTCCCAATCGGTTTTCGTAGAAATCGAGCGTTTTTTTCTCGGATGTATACAGAACGTCAAAAAGTTCTGCGATTTTGTAGTTTTCATCATACAAAACGGAATACACGGTTTTGGTTTTGCTGATAGTTTTTGCGATAAACTCAGGTTTTTCAGGAGAAATAATGACCAATCTTGTGTTTTTTGACTGTAATTCGGGAGCAAGATTTTGTAGGCTTTCAACATATTTATTACAATACGGACACCATTGTCCACGAATGAAAACCACCACGGTTTTCTTTTTTTCCTGAGACAGAGAAAATGTTTTTTCAAACTGATCTTTTGCTGTAAAGTTGGGAATCGTTTCACCTACCATTTTGCCCTTCACTTCGCTGATTGTCGGCGTTTTTTTGTCTGAATTTCTTTTCTCTGTAACCGACTTTCCGATATTTAAAAATTGTGTAGCGTTGTAATATCCATATTCGTACTGCACCAGTTCGCCGTTCTGGTCTAAGAAAAGAAAAGAAGGATAATTAACGATTTTAAATTTTTTGGCAAGTTCTGTTCCTTCTTTTTCGGCATCAATATAAAGGCTGATGAAATTTTTATTGAAAAATTCTCCCAGTTCAGGATTCGGGAACGTATTCTTTTTCATTAGTTTACAGGGACCACACCAAGTCGTGTACAGATCGATGAAGATGAGTTTGTTTTCCTGTTGTGCCAGTTTTTTGGCTTCTTCTAAATTTTTAGTCTGAAATTGAATTCCGGTTTTGCTTTGTGCATTGAACGAAATGGCAACTAAGAAAAAGAACGTATAAATTATTTTGGTAAACATAAGATAAAGTATTTACTATGAAGTTCCCAAAAACAAAAAAAATCACCCGGTGAAAAGATGATTTTTTAATTATTTTATTTAATGCGTTGATAATCAGTATTGAAAATTATCGTCTTTTTTTATTTTCCGGATTTGTTCTACACATTTATGCTTTTGATTTTGTGCATTATGCTTGGTGGAATACTTGTATTTTTCCTGTATTTCTTCTATATTTTTATTCTTCATAAAAATATCGTGGATGAGGTTTTGGCAGTGCGAAGAAATTTTATTGATGTAATCATTAAGTTTATCATAATAATTCCTTTCGTTTTCTATTGCCTGGTTGATCTCTTCTTTGTTTTCAAAATAATAGCTTTCGTGCATTTCCACAAAAAAGTTTCGGTTGCGCAATTTTTTCAGCCAAAGGTTTTTGGAAATTCCGGTAACGTAGTTCGCAAGACAAGTGTACGCTTTGAAATCGTCATCGTACAGTTTTTCGTACAGAATAATCAAAGCATCCTGAAAAACATCTTCAGCATCTTCCATATTTCCTTTATTTCCCAAAACAAATTTCCGGGTATAAACGAAATATTTTTGATAAAGAACGCCAAAAGCAACATTGTTGTCTTCTTGGAAATCTTCGATGGCTAAAGCATTTGTTTTTCTTTTATTCATCGTATCTTCAGTGTTTTTTTTGTGTCTTTGGTCGCCATGAAATTTCTGTCCTGCCGGAAAGGAATAATTCCGAGTACGGAATCTTCGCCATCGGTAAGAAGCCAGATTTTTTGCCTTGCTAAAATAGATATTTTTTCGTCCCTAAAAAACTTAGAAACTTTCTTTTTTCCTGAGAATCCCGCGGGAAAAAATTCATCACCGTCTTTCTGTTTTCTTAAACGCAGTGGGAAACGAATTTTCTGAGCATCAAATTCCCACTCAAAGCTTTTATTGATTTGCTCAATTTCAATTATACTTTCGAGATTAAAGGTAATTTGGTTTTCAGAAAAATCAAAATTTTCCATCAGAAGAATTTCATCATTACTTTGCTCTTCAGGTTTCCATTTTCCGTTTTCCATTTTTTTGCTTACAACCAGTTCGTCATAATTGACGATTAGCCGATAGTCTTTTGAAAAAAAAGTGCTTCCGTTTTCAGCTTTAAAAATTTTCGGAATTTCTTCTTCCTGATTGAAACCATATTTTTTTAAAATCTCAAATTTTACAAAATCACTTTCTTGATTCAGCTTGTTTTTAGATAAAACTTTATATTCTTTGTTAAAAACCGAAATCCTGTTTTCGATCTCCTGAATCTGATGCTGAACAAAATCTTTGGTCTGATTTAAATAAAAAGAGCTTTTTTTGAAATTTTCCAGAAAATGATCATTGGTTTCCAGAAGTTTCGGAACAATTTCGTTTCGGATTTTATTTCTTAAATAATCACTTTTCTTATTAGACAGATCTTCACGGTATTCAATATTATTTTCTTCTGCGAATTCGTAGATTTCTTCTTTTGTGAAATTTAGAAGAGGTCTTAAAATATGATTGTCGTTTGCCGGAATTCCGCTAAGACCATTAATTCCGGCTGCTTTCGAAAGATTGATGATGAAAGTTTCCAGTTGATCGTTCAGATGATGCGCCGTAACAAGAAATTCAAGATTTTCTTCTCTTTGAACATTTCTGAAAAATTTATACCGCAGTTCTCTTGCCCAAAGCTGAATAGAATGTTCCGGCTTTTGATCTTTTTCTGAAACTTTATATAAATGAAATTTAACATCGTTTTTCTCACAAAAACCCTCCACCGTTTTCTGGTCAAGATCCGAGTCTTCTCCCCGAAGTTTATAATTGATGTGGGCAACCTGAAAACGAACGCCTAAGTCCTTAAAACAGTGTGCTAAAACCATAGAATCTGCGCCGCCGCTCACCGCAAGAAGATAGCTTCGGTTTTCGGGGGAATCAACAATATTTTTGAGCTGGTTTTTAAAGTGGTCTAGGTTCAGCATGGATCTCCGGAATTTCTTTTATGCAAAGATAATTCATATAATTAAAATGAATTTCGTTACCTTTGGTTCGTCTAAAAATGATTATTTATGAAAATTTTTAAAATTTTAGCAGTATCTGCAATGGTGTTGGGAATGACATCTTGTATCAGCAAAAAGCAGTATGATGCATTAAGCTCAAATTACAAGCAATGTATTGAAAACGTAGGTGAAAGACAGAGAGAAATTCAGGAACTGAAGTCTCAGAATTCAGCTTTGGCAAGTGAAAATAATTTATTGAAAAGTCAGCATGATGCTTTGAAATCTTCATTGGATGCGTGTCTTTCGAACTCAGGGAAAAGCTCTGCGAATATCGACAAGCTAGTTGGAGAAATTAATGCGTCGAACTCTTATATCAAACAGCTGATCTCAAGCAATGCAAAAAACGACAGTTTAAATTTGGCATTATCCAACAAGCTGAAAAGATCATTGGATAACGTAGCAGACAGCGATGTTCAGGTGAAAGTTCTGAAAGGGGTGGTAATGATATCACTTTCAGACAAAATGTTGTACAAAACAGGAGATTACAACGTTTTACCTGCCGCTCAGGAAGTGTTAGGAAAAGTAGCTAAAGTAATCAACGATTACGATAAATATTCTGTTCTTATCGAAGGAAATACAGATAACGCTCCTTTAAGCTCTCCGAATTTACCAAAAGACAACTGGGATCTTTCTGCTTTAAGAGGAACAGCGGTTGCTAAAGTTCTTCAGACTCAGTTTGGAGTAGATCCTGCAAGAATTACAGCAGGTGGACGTTCCGAATACAATCCTAAAGCGACTAACATGAGCGTTTCGGGAAGAGCGGAAAACAGAAGAACAGAGATCATCATTATGCCTAAGCTTGATGAATTTATGAAACTTATGGATATTACTCCTAAGAAATAATTTAAGATCAACATTCAGTTATAAAAACAAATCCCGAAGCAATTCGGGATTTGTTTTTTTGAGATAAATCAAATTAGTTCTTCTTTTTTCAGCAAAGAAATAATTTTTTGAAAAAATGAATTGGATATTTCCGGTTTAGTTTTTTTAGAAAAAGAATCCACAGTGCTTTTAGGCACTGTAGTCTTCTGATTTCTCTGGTTAATTTGTTTTTTCCCTGCAAGCATTATACCGTGTGTTTTTACCCTTCAATGCAAAGTTATGCTTATTCCGAGATGAGACCATCCGTATTTTTACGGTAATTGCCATGGGGATTTTCCCATGTCTTCAGAATCTTCAGGATTGTTCCTGCTTTTTTGTTATATTTAAGTAAATTTGACGGAACTAAAATTTGCAGCATGAGCTTTTTTGAAGAAAAACTTCCTGAAATGGACAGGTATCTGGAAACACACGCTTCATCGGAACCTGAAATTCTGAGAAAACTGAGAAGGGAAACATATCAGAAAACCACACAGCCACACATGATTTCCGGTTATCAGCAGGGAAGATTGTTAACCATTATTTCGCAGATGATGCAGCCGAAAAATATTCTGGAAATAGGGACTTTTACCGGCTATGCAACGCTTTGTCTGGCAACCGGCATGGCGAAAGACGGAAAAATTACTACTTTGGATGTGAATGAAGATTTAGCGTACCTTCCAAAAAAATATTTTACGGAAAGCGAGTATGCTTCTCAGATTCATTTTAAGCTTCAGGATGCAAAAGAATTTTTAAGAGAAACCGATGAGGTTTTTGATCTGGTTTTTATTGATGCTGATAAAGAAAACTATGCAGAATATTTCAGATTAATAAAGCCAAGGACAAAATCGGGATCGGTGGTGATGTTTGATAATGTTCTCTGGTATGGAAAAGTTCTGGAAGAAAATCCGAAACAGAAATCTACGCAGGTCATTAAGGAACTGAATGATTTGATCGCAAAAGATGATGATTTTGAAAATCTTATTTTACCTTTGCGTGACGGGCTGAATTTTTTACGCAGAAAGTAATTTGAGGTTGAGTTTAAGGTTAGATTTACAGCGTATTTTCTCAACCTGAACCGAAGTCTTAACCTTTTAATTGAAAAAATAAATGGATAAAGGAATTTGTGTTGTTACAGTAGCTCCCGTTCGTGCAGAAGGTTCGGACAGAGCAGAAATTGTTACGGAAATATTGTTTGGGGAAAGTGCAGATATTCTGGAAGTTAATAAAAACTGGACCAGAATAAAAATGCATTATGACGGCTATGAAGGATGGATGGATACGAAACAGCTGAAACCTGTAACAGACGAATATCTGGCTAAAAGAAAAGTAACCGTTGTAACTGAAGATTTCTCTTCTGTTTTAATGAACGACGGCAAAACGCTTCTTTCCATGGGTTCTGAAGTGGAATTTCCTGCGGTGGCATCGAGAAGAAGCCACGACGTGCGCGAAAGTATTGCTTTAACGGCAAAAGAATTTCTGAACGTTCCGTATTTGTGGGGTGGCAAAAGCTTCTTTGCCGTAGACTGTTCAGGTTTTACTCAGTTGGTTTACAAAATTCATGAGATAAAATTACCGAGAGACGCTTCGCAGCAGGTTGAAGTGGGTGAGTCATTAAGCTTTGTGGAAGAAAGTCAGCCGGGAGATCTGGCGTTTTTCGAAAATCCGGAGGGAAAGATTATCCACGTCGGAATTATGTTGGATAACCAGAGAATTATTCATGCTTCCGGAAAAGTAAGAATCGACACGCTGGATTCTACAGGGATTTTCAATAAAGAAATGAACAAGCATACTCATAAACTGAGGGTAATAAAAAGTTTGCTTTAATTTAAAAATCTGTCTGAAATGCAAAATATTCTCTTTACGGTTTTTGATATTTTTAATTTCGGACTGCTTGTTTTTTTGTGGTGGTTTACGGTGAAACATTATAAATCACTGCCGAATATTATTCCTATTCATTTCGATTTTGACGGAAAAGCTGATAATTTCGGAAGTAAGAAATATGCCTTTTTAATGCCTGTCGTTTTAACCGGACTTTACTTCTTATTTGCTTTTATTGTGAGAGATCCGGAATCTGCCAATTATCCTGTTAAAATTACTGAAGAAAATCAGGATGCCCAGTTCATGATCATGGAAATTTTTATCAGATGGTTGTTCATGATGATCACATTACTATTTTTAAACAGTCAGGATTATATGTTCCGTTATTCTGTTGATGAAAACGTAAAACCAAGAGTTCCGATGTCTTCGGCAATCTTTTCGGTGATTGGAAGTTTAATTATTTTGTTCGTTTTTGTAGGCATTTTCAAATGATAAAATCTAAAAATAATTCCGAGCATTATATCTGGGGAGATAGCTGTGATAGCTGGATTCTGAAAAACGATGTCCATTTATCAGTAAAACAGGAAATCATGCCTTCCGGAGCTTCAGAAAAACTGCATTTTCATCATTTCGCAGAACAGTTTTTTTACATTTTAAAAGGAAAAGCCGTTTTCTTTATTGATGGTGAAAAGTTAACCGTAAAAAGTGGCGAAAGCATTACCATTACACCAAAATCTAAACATTATATTGCTAATGAATCTGACGAAGATCTGGAATTTTTAGTTATTTCCAGTCCTTCGACTGATAATGATAGAATAAACATTAAATAACGCATGAATAAAACTCTACTCGAAATTACACAGACGAAAAATACGGGTCTGTCCGAAGTTTTGGTCAATTGGAAAAATTATGATCAGAAGACTTTTATTTTGTCTTTGGCGGAACTGAAAAAAAGAAATGTTCCTGTTAATGAGCAAATAGAATCTCTTATTTCCGACTTTTCACAAAACGCAGGAAAGCCTTATGAAGAAATAGAAAAGGAATTTTTTGAAACCAATGGAACGAAAGATTATGCTGAATATGTTTCTGAAAATACAAAGGTTCCTGAAAAGACGGATGACGAAAAGTTATATCTTGAACAGTTAAGGAGACTGAGAATAGCACAGATTGAACAACAAGAGCAAAAACAGGCGAAGAATGATGTTTTATACGGCGGTCTTTGGTTTGCCGGAGGATTAATCGTTACCATTGTTTCGCTTAGTAATGGAAACGGAGGGATTATTGCTTACGGAGCGGTAATTTTTGGAGGAATTCAATTTTTTAGAGGTTTAAGCAAAAGCTTGTAATAATGTCTTTCTTTTACAACATATTTATCCATCTGCTCATCTTCGGAATGAAGGTTTTTTCTTTATTTAATGACAAAACTAAAAAAGGCGTTGAAGGCAGAAAGCAGTCTTTAGAAAAGGTAAAATCTGGCTTTAAAACATCCGATAAAGTAATCTGGATGCACGCTTCAAGTCTTGGAGAATATGAGCAGGGACTGCCTGTTTTGGAGCAACTGAAAGAAAGGTTTGCGGATCATAAAATTTTAGTCACTTTCTTTTCTCCATCCGGTTACGAAAACGTGGTAAAAAAGAAAAATATTGCCGATGTGATCTGTTATCTTCCTTTTGATAAGAAATCTGGTGTAAAAGAATTTACAGACCAGTTTGATGTTCAACTATTTTTTACGGTGAAGTATGATTACTGGTATAACCTTCTTGCGGAGCTGAAAAATAAAGGAGCGAAAACGTATGTAATTTCGGCTTTGTTCTATGATCGGCAATCATTTTTTACATCGTATGGAAAATGGTTTGTAAAGCAGCTTCAGGAAAATATCGACTGGTTTTTTCATCAGACGCAAATGTCTTTTGCTTTGGCTAAAAGCATAGGATTAACGAAATCTTTGGTAACAGGAGACACAAGATTTGACAGGGTAAAACAACTTCGGCATCGTAACAATCACGTCGCTTTTATTGAAGATTTTATTGGCGAAGATAAAACCGTGGTTTTCGGAAGTTCGTGGCAGGCGGAAGAAAAAATTGCGCTGGAAGTTTCGCAGGGAAGTCCTTACGCAAAATTAATTATTGCTCCTCATGATCTGAAGAGAGTTTCCCATTTGAAACAGCTTTTTCCGGAAGCCATTTTATACAGTGAAATTAAAAACTCTGTTGAGAATTTTAACTCGAATATTTTAATTATCGACAGCATTGGTCTGCTTTCAAAGCTCTATTCTTACGCGGATATTGCAGTTGTGGGCGGAGGTTTTCATGATGCGGGACTTCACAATATTCTTGAGGCGGCAACTTTCGGTGTTCCTGTAATTTTTGGTAATCATTACAGGAAAAATCCTGAAGCAGACGGTCTCATTTCAGCCGATGGCGGAAGATCTTTTGAAAATGAAGGTCTGGCTGCAGATTTTGTTCTGTTTTTAATTAATAATGAAGATTCCCTTCAGACAATGTCTGAAAATGCTGAAAAATTTGTCTCTGAAAAGCCCAATTCTACAGAACTGATCTTACAGAAAATTTTATCGTAAAAATCCCTGATTTTTAATGTCTTTGATGATCTGGTCAAAATTTTCCGGAATCTTATCGCAGGTCAGCCAGTTAAAATCGATCCCGTTGTTAATGAAAAGCTTTGATAAATATGTATTCTCAAGGATTTTATCTTTTAAATTATCCAGATGCTCATCAATTTCCATCCAGTAATCGACATCCAGTTTTTTGGTTAAAAGTAAGGCTTTCACCACTTTATTAATGATGTAGAGATATAATTTGTAAACATTATCGAATCTCTGGCGGCTCAGATCTTCGTTATATTCTAAAATCTTATTAATCAACAATAAATTAAGAGAAACTTCCCCAAACTTATCGGTTGTTATTTTTACATGCTCTGTGATTTCAGCGCTTATTTTACGGATAATTCCAAGGAAATATTTCTGATTGCTGATGTATTTTGATGCCAGTACAACTTTTTCAGAAACAATTTCTTCCATTGCATCCCTTTTGTTATCTGTAGTTTCAGGATCAATAAGTTCGAAGTATAGTTTTTTAGATAAAAGTTTGTCTTTTTTTAATAATCTGAAAATCAGGCGGTCTTTTTCTACAGAAGAAAAATTGCTCAGAGCAGCCTTGAACTCTTTTGAATATTCCATTCAATAAATTTAATTAAAAATTTTCGAATATTTTAAAAATCCGTTGAATGCCCAGTTTGCCGTATAATATAAAGACTTTGTAACGGAAAATCCCATGAAATCTTTATACACCAGATATTGATCTCTGATGATGTTTTTCTTCTTTCTGGAAACGCTGTTTTCGCGCATCCTGTATTTAGCGAGTGTTTTATTCAGAGGATAGCCTTTCGGGATTTTTTTCAGAAGATTCAGCCACATTACATGATCTTCGCGTTTGCTTTTTACAGGAAAGAAGAATTTTCCCACTCTTTTGGTATCGTACATCGTAGAAACCGGAGCCAGTCTGCAGGTTTTAAGCAGGTTGGAAAAGGTAACGATTTTGTCGGCTTCAAAATCTTTTAAAATCGGTTCCATCGTATGTTCATCACATCTGGAATAATTGCAGTATACCAATTCTGCATTGTTTTTATCCATAAACCCTATCATCTCCTCAAGATATTCGGGATACCAGAAATCATCGGAATCCAGAAATGCGATATAGCGTCCTTCCGCTCTTTCAAGGCTTTTATTTCGGGCATTTCCTGCGCCTCCGTTTTTTTCAAGAACATGTAATTTTATTCTGGGATCATTGTACTTTCGGATCAGATCAACGGTGTCATCTTTAGAACGGTCGTCCGAGATCAGCCATTCCCAGTTTTCATACTTCTGATTGAGTACAGACTGTATGGTTTCCTCTATAAATTCCGCCGAATTGTAGGAGGGGGTAATTATTGAAACTAAATCTTTCATCCTGTGTTTTTATAAAAATTTTTTCTCGTAAAAATGCCATGAGCTTACCCCAACAGCAATAACAACCATCATACAAACAACAGCCATCACGTAAGGATTGTAATCTTTAAATAATCCCAGTGTGGTAAAAGTTCTGATGATCGGGAAGTGGAAGATATAAATTCCGTAGGTAAAATCGCCGTACTTTCCGAAATTATTTAAAAATTTAAAAGAATACGCGATGTACAGAACGATAACCCCGATCATCATCGGAGAAAAAAGCTGAATATCTGTAAATAAATCAATCCACACTGTTGCTATGGCGATAATAAAAAGCGTGTTTTTGTATTTAATAAATTTATCGAAATTAAAATAAATCAGCATTCCCGGTATAAAATAGGAGAGGGTTCCCGGAAGTTGTTTTGCCATTGAAATTTTCCCCTGATGTTCAAAATAATTAAGATAAACAAGGGACAGGAAATACAGGATGATTAAACTGATGTTTCTGTATTTATTGTTTTTTTCGAACAGTAAAAATATAAGCGGTACTGCAAAATAATAGCACATTTCTATTTTCAGTGTCCAGAGTGCTCCGTTCACTGCCTGATTTCCGAAAACTCCGGGAAGCCACGGTGCTTTAAAATTTAAAAAGATGGAATTCCAGAAAAGATATTTGTAAACCTGCGTATTGGTAAAATATTCCCTGAAAGAATAACTGCTTACAAGACTCAGTAAAATAGCACAAAGAAAAACAACCAGTAAATAAGCGGGAACAATCCTCCTGATTCTTTTGCTTATATAGCTTTTGAGACTGGAAGAACGCTCATAACTTCTTGCAATTAAAAAACCGCTCACTACGAAAAATCCGAAAACAGCAACTTCGATAGGACTGTGCTCCAGAAATTTCAGCTCCGGAGAAACGCTTAAAGCTCCGAGATGTCCCAAAAAAACGATAAAAGCGAGGAGAACACGGATAAAATCAAAATTGTTTTTCGTAATGTCTTGCATTTGCATTTGTTTGCTACAAAAATAGTTTTTTTCGCAGAAACATAATATTGAAGACGATGAATGTTTGCCAAATCAGGGAAAAACATCCGTTTTAAAATATCAATACACAGAAAATAATAAATTTTAATAATATTTCTTTAAAAAAATTGTATAATAATATAAATAAATCATAATTTTAGCGCTTGAAAAATTTGATATATGAAGAAATTAGCATTATTATTTGCAGGTTTATCATTATTTGTAGCGACAGGATGTAATAACAACGACGAAACGGTACTCGAGGCTCCGTTGGTAGGAGTCTGGCAGCCGGTGAAAAAAGTTGTAACTGTAGTTGCAACAGGACAGGTTCCTGTTTCGGACGGTATTTCTTTTGACACAACTTGCCAGAAAACTTCAAGATGGACGTTCGCTTCCGGAAATGCAGGGAAAAGAACGGATATGGGAGACAGCGCAACACCGGGAACCTGCACGCCGACTTTCGACAGAACATTGACTTATACTTACGATAAAGACAGCAAAGCTATTCAGATAAAATATCAGGGTATCGTTCAGCCGGATCAGGGAAAAATCATCAGCATCAGCGATACTGCATTAAATATCATGTTTGAAGATAAAACAGATCCTACAAAATTCCATTCTGAAACCTATACATTCAAGAGAGTCACTCAGTAATAGTCTGATTTATCAATATAAAATACAAATCTCATCCACGGATGGGATTTTTTTGTGCATTATTTAATCAAATTTAAATTTCCATTTCTTTTAAAATCATTATTTTTGTGCATCTTGATTTTGGAATTAATAATGAAAATTAAATCTGATCTCTAAAGTCTAACATCTAACATCTATTATAAAAAGTGTTTTACGATCATCAGCAGATAGAAAAAAAGTGGCAGAAGTACTGGGAAGAAAATCAGACCTATAAAACTTCCGATAACACAGACAAACCTAAATTTTATGTTCTCGATATGTTTCCGTATCCATCCGGAGCGGGACTCCATGTAGGACATCCTCTTGGATATATTGCTTCCGACATTTATGCGAGATACAAAAGACATCAGGGTTTCAATGTACTTCACCCTGTTGGTTACGACAGTTTCGGGCTTCCTGCTGAACAGTACGCTATTCAGACAGGGCAGCATCCTGCGATTACGACTGAGCAAAACATTACAAGATACGAAGAGCAGCTTAGAAAAATTGGTTTCTCATTCGACTGGAGCAGGGAAGTGAGAACATCCGATGCTTCTTATTATAAATGGACACAGTGGATTTTTATTGAACTGTTCCATTCATGGTATAATAAAGATACCGATAAAGCGGAACCTATTTCATCTTTAATTAAACGTTTTGAAGAAAAAGGAACGGAAGGATTAAATGCCAGTCAGAACGATGAATTAAATTTCACGGCTGAAGAGTGGAAAGAAGCTTCGGAAATTGATAAAGAAGACATCTTATTAAATTACCGTTTGGCTTACAGAGCGGAAACCACCGTGAACTGGTGTCCTGCTTTGGGAACTGTTCTGGCAAACGATGAAGTAAAAGACGGAAAATCCGAAAGAGGAGGTTTCCCGGTTTTCCAAAAGAAAATGATGCAATGGAGCATGAGAATTTCTGCGTACTCTGAAAGATTATTGCAGGGATTAAAAACTCTTGACTGGCCACAACCTTTGAAAGATTCTCAGGAATACTGGATCGGAAAATCGCAGGGAGCGCAGGTGAGATTCAATGTGGAAGGACATGACGAAATCGTTGAAGTGTTTACAACAAGACCGGATACTATTTTCGGAGCGACTTTTATGGTTCTGGCTCCCGAAAATCCTTTGGTGGAAACCATCACAACTGCAGAGCAAAAAGCTGAGGTAGATTCTTATATTGAAGAAACTTCCAAGAAAACGGAACGAGACAGAATGGCGGACGTGAAAAATGTTTCGGGCGCTTTCACTGGAAGTTATGCTTTAAATCCTTTCAGTGGGGAAAGAATGCCGATCTATATTTCAGATTATGTTTTGATGGGTTATGGAACAGGTGCTGTAATGGCGGTTCCTGCACATGACGAGCGCGATCACAGATTTGCAAAGAAATTTAACTTAAAAATTAAGAAAGTCGTGGAAACGGACGAAGATGTTCAGGAAGCTTCTTTCGATTCTAAAGATTCAGTTTGCGTAAATTCTGACTTCTTAAATGGATTAAATTATAACGATGCAAAAGCATTGATTATTTCAGCTATTGAGAAAAAAGGAATCGGACACGGAACAACGAACTACAGACAGCGTGATGCGATTTTCTCAAGACAAAGATATTGGGGAGAACCGGTTCCTATTTATTACAAGGATGGAATGCCTTATACATTGCCGACTTCCGCTTTGCCTTTGGAACTTCCTGAAGTTGAAAAGTATTTGCCGACTGAAGACGGAGATCCACCTTTAGGAAATGCAAAAACGTTTGCGTGGGATGAAGCCAACCAAAAAGTAGTCGATACGAATTTAATTGACGAAAAAACAGTTTTCCCATTAGAATTATCTACAATGCCGGGTTGGGCAGGAAGCTCATGGTATTTCTTAAGATACATGGATCCGAAAAATGAAGAAGTCTTCACTAAAAAAGAATTGTCAGATTATTGGGGACAGGTAGATTTGTACATCGGAGGAAGCGAACACGCAACAGGACATTTATTATATTCCCGTTTCTGGAATATGTTCTTAAAAGACAGAGGATATATTAATCAGGATGAGCCTTTCCAGAAGTTGATTAACCAAGGAATGATTTTGGGGATGAGTGCTTTTGTTTATAGAGTTGACGGAACTAATCAATATGTTTCTAAAAATTTAGCAAAAGATTATACAACTCAGGCAATCCACGTTGATGTATCATTATTAAAAGGAACTTCTGATGAATTAGATACTGAAGCTTTTAAAGCCTGGAGACCGGATTACGCAGATGCGGAATTTATTTTGGAAGATGGAAAATACATCACAGGTCGTGAAGTGGAAAAAATGTCTAAATCAAAATACAATGTGGTAAATCCTGACGATATTTGTAATGAATACGGAGCAGACGGTTTAAGATTGTATGAAATGTTCTTAGGACCGCTGGAGCAATCCAAGCCTTGGAACACACAAGGTCTTAGTGGAGTATATGGTTTCCTTAAAAAATTCTGGAATTTATATTTTGCCGGAGATACTTTCTCGGTTTCCGATGAAGAGCCAACCAAAGCGGAATACAAAGTTTTACATACCTTAATAAAGAAGGTGGTTTATGATATTGAAAACTTCTCTTTCAATACGTCTGTATCTTCTTTTATGATCGCTGTAAACGAATTGCAAAAAATAAAATGCAACAAACGCAATATTTTAGAACCTTTAGCCGTTATCATTTCTCCGTATGCACCTCACATCTGTGAAGAGCTTTGGAACTTATTAGGGCATCAGGATTCTATTGAATTTGAAAAATTCCCTGTATTGAACGAGGATTACTTAGTGGAAGACGAAATTTTGTATCCGGTAAGTGTAAACGGAAGAATGAAGTTTAAAATTTCACTTTCTGCACAGCTTTCTCCGAAAGAAGTAGGGGAAGTTGTACTTAAAGACGAAAAAATGCTGCAGATTCTGGAAGGTAAAACCCCGACGAAAATCATTGTAGTTCCTCACAGAATTGTGAATATAGTAATTTAAAAAAAAATTAACATTGGCAAATTAAAAAAAATGAAGGCTTAAATTTTTTGATTTTTTAACGTAAATGCTAAAATTGAAAAATATTACCAAAAAAAGAGAAAATAATTATAATATCGAAAGTGTATTAAAATTTCTTTATCAAAAAAATGGCAAATGTTTATTTAAGACTCTTGCATTTTAATTATTTTTGCCTTTAATTTACACCTTGTAAAATTTTAAAACAATATAATTTAGTTAAATATGGAAATGAATGTTTCAAAAAATGATGAGCAAGTAATTGCTAGAAAGTCGGGAGGTTTAAACCCAGCTGTAATTATTCCTATTATCTTTGCAATAGGAATTTGTATTTATTTATTCGTTTTGGGAAGTCCAGGTAACTTTAAGGATGCCGATAAGTTAGGTGCAGGGTCTGTTGCTTTCTCTGATGTTGAAGGAAAAGACATTCACCCGGAATCGTTCTTAGGGATTATCTACAAAGGAGGGGTTATTGTACCTATCTTGATTACTTTCATGCTTACCGTTATTGTTTTTTCAATTGAAAGAGCTTTAGTTTTAGGAAGAGCAGCAGGAAAAGGTAACCTAGATAACTTCGTTGTACAGGTAAGAAGCTTACTAAACCAGAACAAAATTGATGAAGCTTTAGAAGAGTGCGACAGACAGCAGGGTTCTGTTGGTAACGTTGTAAAAGAAGGTCTTACGACTTACAAAGCTTTATCTCACGATACTACTTTAAACAAAGAGCAAAAAATGGTAGCGCTTAACAAAGCAATCGAAGAAGCGACAACTCTTGAAATGCCAATGCTTGAGAAAAACATGATGATCCTTTCTACTTTAGGTACTGTTGCAACGTTAGTAGCACTTTTAGGTACGGTAATCGGGATGATCAAGGCGTTCTTCGCATTAGGTTCAGGAGGTGGTACTCCGGATGCTGCTGCACTTTCTACTGGTATTTCTGAGGCTTTGATTAACACAGCTTTAGGTATTGGTACTTCAGCTATCGCTATTATTCTTTATAACTTCTTTACTTCTAAAATCGACGGATTAACTTATAAGATCGACGAGATCGCAATGAGTATCCAACAGTCTTTTGCTGAATTCAACTAAGAATTTTTAGCAAGGAATTTGCATTAAGTAAAAAGAAGTTTAATTAAAAATCATTAATAATAATGGCGAGAGTCAAACCAAAAAGACATGGAGTAGTGACGGATTTGACGGCAATGTGTGACGTTGCGTTCCTGCTGCTTACGGTCTTTATCTTGACCACTCAGTTTAAAAAACCTGATGTGGAGCAGATTAAA
>NZ_JBBCQL010000094.1:0-15992 GCF_037149975.1 Chryseobacterium sp. VD8
AAGTTCCCGGAATTTCAGAAGAAGAATTCCAGAAATATGCAAAAATTGCGGAAGAAGGCTGTCCTGTAAGTGCAGCATTCAATTTCGAAATTACTTTGGAAGCTACTTTGGCGAAGTAAGAGTTTGAACGATTAAGATTTTAGTTAAGAAGTTAAGACTATTAAGCTCTTGACATAAATTATTTAAAATCCTGATATCAAAATTAATAGGAACGGGCTTTAGCCCGTTTTTCATTCAAAAAATAAACCATAAGGCTTTAGCCAAAACTTAAAAAACCTGAGATTCAACTTAATTAACCTCAGTTCAGGATAAGAAATGAAATTTAAACAATTGATTTATAGCATTATATTAATTTATCGCAAAGAAAAACAAAATTTTTTTTTACTTATTGAAAGTTTGCAAGCTAAACAAAGGCACTTCGTTTATTTAAAAAACACAAAAATGGTATTACTTTGATAAGTTTTACGCCTTTGTATATCTTAAAAGCTGAATTCCTGATAATTGAATCTCCTTGTTTAACCTTGCGTTTAAGAAGATTTATCCCGAACTCACGTTAGTTAAAAAGTTAAGACTATTAAGCTCTTCACGTAAATTATTTAAAATCTTAATATCAACATGAATAGGAACGGGCTTCAGCCCGTTTTTTCATTGAAAAAATAAACCATAAGGCTTTAGCCAAAATTTAAAAAATAAAATATTCAACTTAATTAATCTAAACTTCTTAAATAAAATCTTAATGGTTTAATATAGACGGATACATTTAATCTTATTATAAAATATACCGATTGGTATATTTTTGTATCTTTGCAGGAATTCAGCATAAAAATGTCAAAAGCAGAAAAGACAAAACAATTCATCATTGAGCAAACCGCCTCTTTGTTTAATACCAAAGGCTATACCTCTACATCCCTTTCGGACATTACAAAAGCGACGGGTTTAACCAAAGGAAGCATTTACGGAAATTTTGAAAACAGAGATAAAGTAGCTCTAGAAGCATATCAGTTCAACGCAGGTGTTCTGAAGAAAAATCTGCAAAGGTCATTTGGTGAAGAATATCCTACCATGACTTCAAAATTATATGCTTTTATCGCATTTTACAGAAAAAACTGGAAAATTGTCTTCCAAAACGGCGGATGCCCGCTAATGAATGCAGCGACAGAATGTAGTGACTCCTTTCCGGAACTGAGAAAAAAAGTACGACATTCGTTTGAAGACTGGATAAAAACCATCTCAAATATTATCATTGAGGGGCAAAAAAGCGGAGAATTCAAGCCTGAAATTAACGCGGAGGAATTTGCCTCATTATTGGTGATGATGATTGAAGGCGGAATTCTTTTATCCAAAACCACAGAAGACGAAAAATATCTCAATCTCGCTTTAGACAGGATTTTAGAGGTTATCGACAAAGAAATTAAACAAAATATCTCATAATTCATATGGATAAATTACAAATATTAAAATCACTCATCGGAAAAGAGTTTACAGAATCTCCTTCACCCTTTATGAAATGGCTGAATCCTGTTGTTCTTTCGGCAGAAGAAGGACAATTGGAGTTCCAATATAAAGTAAGGCAGGAATGGCTGAACCCGATGGGAAATCTTCATGGCGGGGTTACCGCAGCCATTTTTGATGATGTTATCGGAGCCACCATGTTCTCGTTAAACGAAAAAAACTTTATCGTAACCATAAATAACAGCATCGATTATTTTTCAACAGCAAAAGAAAATGATAATATTGTAGCTGAAACGAAAATCATCAAAAGAGGAAAGCAGTTTGTAAACGCAGAGTGCGAAATCTGGAATGCAGATAAAACGCGCCTTATTGCAAGAGGAACCTCTAATTTATTCAAAGTCAGCAATTAAATGAAAAGAGTTGTCATTACAGGACTTGGCGCAGTAACGCCTTTAGGAAATAATGTTGAAGAATTCTGGAACAACAGCATCAACGGTGTTAGCGGAGCCAACAAAATCACTCACTTCGATACAGAAAAATTTAAAGTTCATTTTGCCTGTGAGGTTAAAAATTTTGATCCGAAAGTTCATTTAACACATAACGAAATCAAAAGAAGCGATCTTTTTTCCCAATACGCGATGTATTCCACGGCGGAAGCTTTAAAAGATTCCGGATTGGAGCTTGAAAAAATGGATCCTTTCGACACCGGCGTAATCTGGGGAACCGGACAGGGCGGAATGTGGACTTTCGAGAGTGAAGTGATGGAATTTACCAAAGGAGACGGAACGCCAAGATTCAATCCTTTCTTTGTACCTAAATTTATCGCCAACATGGCTTCAGGAATGATTTCAATGAAATTCGGACTTCAGGGAATCAATTACACAACAATTTCAGCGTGTGCAACCGGAAATACTGCTTTGATGGATGCTTTTAACTACATCAGATTAGGAAAAGCCAAAGTGATTGTGAGCGGTGGTTCTGAAGCCGCAATTACTCCTGCCTCAGTCGGTGGTTTCTCTATTATGAAAGCCATGTCTACAAGAAATGATGATTTTGCCACCGCAAGCCGCCCTTATGATGCAGAACGAGATGGTTTTGTGATGGGAGAAGGCGCAGGAGCCTTAATTCTTGAGGAATACGAACACGCTAAAGCAAGAGGCGCAAAAATTTACGCAGAATTGGTGGGAGCTGCGATGACAGCAGATGCGTATCACATGACAGCACCTCATCCCGATGGAGTCGGAGCCATTAAAGCGATGCAGCTTGCTTTACAGGAAGCAGGAATCAACACCGAAGATATTGATTATGTTAATCCTCATGCCACTTCTACTCCAATGGGAGATTTGGTTGAATTAAACGGGATCAATAAATTGTTTAAAGGAAGTAAAAATCTTGACATTAGTGCTACAAAATCCATGACAGGGCATTTGTTGGGAGCAGCCGGAGCTGCGGAAGCCATTCTTTCAATCAAAGCGATAGAAAACGGAATTATTCCGCCAACGATTAATCTTCAAATGATTGATGACAATATTCCTAAAGACCTGAATATTGTTTTTGGAGAAGCGAAAGAAAAGAATATCAATTATGCGCTAAGTAATGCTTTTGGTTTCGGAGGACATAATGCCACGTTGATTTTTAAAAAGTTTTCTTAAGCTTTTTGAATAAATCTCTGAAAGATTGAGCAGATAAAATAATTCTGTATCATCCGCTCTCAATCAACGAAAAATAGTAATTCAATAGATTCTTTCCTCGTCAGAATGACAACTATAATGGGGAAATTTAATACAATAAAAAAAGCAGTCAAATCCGACTGCTTTTCTGTTATACTTTCAACCACTCCGATTTGGAAAGGTAATTCTCATCCGGATAATAAATAAAAAGAAGATTTCTTCCTTTAATGGTATTAATGATCGGTTTTGTTAAATCTCTCGGAACAGCGGGACACCCCCAACTTCTGCCGATTCTTTTGTGCATGGCGGCAAATTCTTCGCTTACATAATCTGCTCCATGCATAACGATGGCTCTTCTGTAGGCTGCATCATTAAATCCTTTGTCCATTCCAAGTAATCTGAGAGAATAGCCGTTGTCGCCGTCATACGTTGCATCCGTGATATAAAATCCTAAGCTGCTCTGCAACGAACTTTCCGTGTTAGAAAAATTCGTAGCAAATTCTTCGCCTGTATTTTTTCCGTGTGCCACCAATGAATTAAACAATACTTTTTTCTCATTCATGTCAATTACCCAAAGTCTTTTTGTGTTCGAAGACATAGAAAAATCGCATACCGTAAGTAAATGCGAATCCCCGTTAAGCAAACCTGCTTTCTTCATATTTTCAAAACCTGTTACTGCTTTGAAAAAAACCTCCTCATTAAGTTCGTGTCCCTGCTCGAAAACAATAGATTTGTATAATTCTTCTGATGAACTTACTGCTTTTTCTGCAGATTTCTCAGATTTCGTGTCGGCTAATCTTACAATTTTTGTTGTACTGATTTCATTCTTTTCGATTGCCTTTTTTGGAGACAAATAGAATGAAGTAGTAACGATGTAAGCTGCACCTAATAAGCTATACAATGCTTTCATTCACTATTTCACTATTATGTTAAATCCAATTGAGTCAGCAAATGTATAAAACATAATTAGGGTAAGCGCAATAACTCCACAAAGTTTAACGCAATTTAAGAAATTTTAACTACCAGATAATGAGCTACTTCTTATTTTATTATATAGATATTCAATTTCATCCCAATATTCTTCATTGATGTCTTTATATACCATATAAACCCATTCAAAAGCCAGTAAATCTAAAGGTTTTTTTGATTCTATCCACTCTATAATACTATTTATAGTTATCCTTTCATCAAACGCAAACCATTCGCCTGCAGGAAGCAGCAAATTTGAAAAAAGTACAGGAAAAACTTCATACTTATTAATTTTTTTCACCTCATCAAAAGTATACGAGCTTTGGGATATTGTGGTAGCTATATATTTTAAATGAAAATCCTGTTTTAATTCCGTATCCAAATACAGATCAGATAATGCAATCCAAATAGGTTTCCGTTCATCAAAATTAATAACTTCTTTCATAGCTCATCATAATATTATTTTTCAGAATCTGCAACAAATTCCAGACTTATGGAATTCATACAGTAGCGTAATCCCGTTGGTTGAGGGCCATCATCTAAAACGTGTCCTAAGTGGGAATCGCATCTTTTACAGAGTACTTCTACCCTTTCCATTCCATAGGTCGTATCTCTTTTGTAATACACTCCTTCTTTATCTGCTTCAAAAAAACTTGGCCAGCCACAACTGCTCGAAAATTTTGAAGTGGATCGGAATAAATGGTTTCCGCACACCGCACAGTAATATTCTCCCAATTCATCAAATTCATTGTATTTTCCGGTAAATGGTCTTTCCGTTGAGGCTTCTCTGGCAATGGCATACAAATCCGGAGGTAGGATTTTTCTCCATTCTTCATTGGAAATATCGAGTTTTGAAGTATCAGTTCTGGAGTAGTATAGATTGTTTTTTGCTTGGTTTTCCATAGAATTTTAAATATTTTTATAACAGAGACAAAATTTAAGCCGTAAAAACAATGATTCCGAGAAATCAGAAGTATAAATTACTAATTTTTACAGCAAAATTTATCCTTGAAAATTCACAACCAAATTTACTAAATTTGAGCATATGAATGATGAAGCCAAAAGAAAACAGCTCAGAAAATACAAAACATTTGCCACAGGATTATTTGTGTTAATGGCAGTTCTGTTTATCGGGACTACCCTATTGCAAAAAACCATAGACTCGCACTGGATAGGTTACGTTCGTGCCTTTTCCGAGGCGGCAATGGTGGGAGCTTTGGCAGACTGGTTTGCCGTAACAGCCCTTTTCCGCCATCCGCTCGGATTACCGATTCCGCACACCAATCTTATTGAAAACAGCAAACAGAAACTGGGAGACAATCTGGGAAATTTTGTCGTAACCAATTTTCTTTCTCCGGAAAACATCAGACCTTATATCCAGAAATTAAAAATCTCGAATTTTGTGGGAGAATGGCTCGGAAAAGAAAAAAATCAGGATGTTTTGCTTAAAAACCTTTCGGATATTGTTCTGGATATTTTAAATAAACTCGATGATTCTGAAGTAAGCCGTTTTATCAGCAACAAAGTGTCTGAAATGACAGATACTATCAAACTGAACGCCATTTTAGGCAACGGAATTAATTATCTTTTGGACAAAAACGACCATCAGAGAATCATTACCAATCTTTCTTCACAGATTAAAAATTATATTTCTGAAAATGACGAAATGATTAAAGACCGCGTGAAAAAAGGGAGCTATACGTTTATCCCGGCTTTTGTGGATAATAAAATTGCTGATAAAATTACCTCCGGACTTTCTGACTTTTTCAAAGAGATTGAGCAAGATCCGAACCACGAAATACGAAATCTGATCACCCAGAAAATCTATGATTTCTCCACCGAACTTAAACAGGATCCGAAATGGGAAGAGGAATTTAAAAACATTAAAAATGATCTACTCAAAAATGACAAGCTGAATGAATATTCCAATGACATCTGGATTTCCATTAAAAATACATTAACGAAAGAACTTCAGGACGATGAATCTTCATTAAAAAAGTATCTGTCTAAAAATCTGAATGAATTTTCACAGAATTTAAAAAACGACGAAGTTCTTCAGAAAAAAATTGATGACTGGGTTCGTGTTACCGCTTACAAATATATTCTAAAAAATACCCATCAATTTGGAAACCTCATCAGTTCTACCGTCGGAAACTGGCAGGGAAAAGAATTAAGCGAAAAGCTGGAACTGGAAGTAGGGAAAGATCTTCAGTTCATCCGTGTGAACGGAACTATTGTCGGTGGTTTGGTGGGGCTGATAATTTATACGATTGCACATTTTTTCCTTTAAAATCATAAAAAAAGAGCTCAGGAGAACTCTTTTTTATTTTCAGAAATTTCTACAAATTATACAGAGAGGCGACTTGCTCTCGTCAAAATTTCCATATTAATATCATTAATCAATTCCGGACCTTCATAGATGAAACCTGTGTACAACTGAACCAAAGTCGCTCCTGCATCAAGTTTTTCAAGCGCATCTTTTGCAGAATGAATTCCGCCAACTCCAATGATCGGGAACGCTCTGTTGCTTTTATCAGAAAGATATTTGATCATTTTTGTGCTTCTTTCACGAATCGGTTTTCCGCTAAGACCACCGTTTCCGATTTCCGCTAAAACTTCAGGTGACGTTTTCAGACCTTCTCTGTTCACTGATGTATTGGAAACTACAATTCCGTCGATTTTTGTTTCTGCAATCAGTTCAATAATTTCATCTAATTGATTGTTGTTCAGATCCGGAGCAATTTTCAGGAGAATTGGTTTTTGTACAGATTTCGACTGGTTGATTTTTTTCACTTCCGTAATCAGTTCACGAAGATATTCTACATCTTCCAGTTTGGCGTGGCTTCCAACATTCGGACAGCTTACATTCAGCACAAAATAATCTACGTAAGGATGAAGCCCTTCAAAACAATCCAAATAATCCTGAGTGTAATTCTCGGGAGATGTATTTGTATTTTTTCCGATGTTGCCACCAATGATAATTTTCCCTTTGTTTCCTTTCAGTTTTTCAATCGCTGCTTCTAAACCGTCGTTGTTGAAGCCCATTCGGTTGATAATTCCGCCATCTTCAATTAAACGGAACAGTCTTTTCTTAGGATTCCCCGCCTGAGCTTTCGGCGTTACGGTTCCAATTTCCACAAATCCAAAACCAAGATCTCCCAATTCATTGAACAAAACTGCATTTTTATCGAACCCGGCTGCCAAACCAACAGGATTTTTAAATTTCAACCCAAAAACTTCTCTTTCCAGACGTTTATCCTGAATAGGTTTTGGAAAAAATAGTTTGGTAAGAAATCCGAAATTTTTAAGCATCGAAAAAGTAAAATGGTGTACTTCTTCAGGATCGAATTTAAAAAGAATCGGGCGAATAAGCGATTTGTACATTGAAAAAAAGTTTTACAAAAGTACTCATTTTAAAATTAACGTTCGGTTAATATATGATATTTTATGGAAAAAGGTATTATCAATGGTATCTATAAAAATAAATATCTCATTGGCAAATCAATGGATAATTTTTGACGTAAAGTTTCAATTTTCTATGTTCTAGTATAAAGTGAGCAAAGAGGAATCAACGAGTTGATTTGATGAAGCAATTTAGTTATTCGGTAAAATATAAACCTCATAGGTTTTTAAAAACCTATGAGGTTTGAATGAGTTCTAATAGATTTACAACAACAAGAAAGAGCCAGAATAATAGCTGTAAAAGTTAAGAATATGTACTCAAATCAAAATTCAAAATCTCCCCTACTTTTTTGAAATCATCATCAATAGTCGCATTTACAGTAATTCTTTCGTTAGAAACCGGATGATTAAATGTCAGTTGATGAGCGTGAAGTGTCATTTTGTTGATATCAAATGTCTGAAGCCACAATTTATTCTGTTTATTGCAGCCATGTTTTCGGCATCCTAAAATGGGATGTAAAATGTGTTTAAAATGTTTTCTCAGTTGATGAAATCGTCCCGTTTCAGGGATGGCTTCCACCAAGCAATATCTGGAAGTCTGATGCTTTAAAAAAGGCAAATCGATTTCGGAAGTCTGTAAACGACGGTAATACGTAATTGCATTTTGTTTGACTTCATTTTCGTTAACCAAATCATAATCAATTGTTTCCTCTTCTTTTGTCCAGCCTCGAAGAATGGCAATGTATTTCTTTTCAACCCGTTTTTCCTCAAACTGAGTACTCATGATTCTCAGCGTTTCTTTATCTAAAGTAAACAGCAAAACACCCGAAGTTTTCCGGTCTAAACGATGGACAGGATACACTTTTTGTCCAATCTGCTTTCTCAATTCCTGAATCGCATACGTATCGGCTTCTCCCGAATAAAAAGATTTATGAACCAACAATCCGCTGGGTTTGTTGATGGCAATAAGATGTTCGTCGCGATAAAGAATTTCTAACATCAGGCAAAAGTAGAAGATTTATATTTATTCTTCAAACTTAAGATATGTATTAAAAAACGGCAGCATCTGATTTTCAATTCTTCCGTTTTCTTTGCTTACTTCGCTTCCGTGCGTTCCTATGTATTCTTCAGCTTCATGTTTTATACCGAGCATTTCCAGTGTTTTGCTGAAATTCAGGCAGCTTGGCGGAATGTGTTTCAGCTCGTCGTTTCTACCCCAGTCGAATTTTATGGCTTTTAATTTTTTCAGATTTTCATATTGTGAAAAAGGCAGTTCTGAAGTGGAATTCCTGTTCATTTCGTCTAAAATGGCTGAATTAATCCTTACATTTTCACCTTCAAAAGAAAATGGAAGATCTGCAAAAAAGGGAGCTTTATTTTTATTTCCGTTGTAAGCTCTTGCGATGGCAAAGACAATATTTAACCTTGCATTTTCAGGTTTGGATACATCCTGAATGTTTTTAATTTGATCAGCATTTTTATAGAGTTTCATTTCTGAAAGTGCAAAAAAACGGGCGTCTAAAATTCCGGGTGACAGTGCATACACAGAAGAAAAAACTTCAGGATGAAGGATTGCATTTCTTAACGCTCCGTTTCCACCCATAGAATGTCCTGAAATTCCGCGGCTGCCTTTATTTGCTATTGTTCTGTAATTTTTATCAATAAAATCGACCAGCTCAACAGACGTAAAACCTGACCAGTTTCCTGAAGATTTTGAATTGGCGTAAAAACTTCCTTTAAAAACGGTGCTTTCATCAGGCATAACAACGATAACAGGTTTTATCTTTTTTGAATAAATCGCACGATCAAAAATATGATTGATCTTATCGTTGCTCACCAGCAAACTGTCGCTCCAGAAAAACCGTGTAAAAAATAAATAACGGGATATCTTTTGGAGGATTTTTCATAATCCGGCGGAAGATAAACGGTTACTCTTCGCTTAGGATTTTCTCCGGCGCTATTCTGTAATGTTTTAGCAGTAATATAGGTTGTAACGATCTTTCCCTCTGAAATTTTCTGCGCAAAAAACAAATGACTTACCAAAAGAAAAATAACAATTAATAATCCTGATTTTTTCATGATTCAATTTTGATAAAGCAAATTACGATAAATTGTCTCTAATTAAGACAATAATAATTAAAATGATTTCATTCATCTGATATTGAAAAAAATTAACATTTTAAATTCTTTTGATAAAAGAGAGAATCTTTATTTTCGCGCAAATTTTTAATCATGAAAAAGCTATTATTTACTTTACTGCTTAGTATTTTTCCATTAATTTCTTTTGCCCAGAATTCAGATTCACTGAAGTTGGGGAAATCCAACAGGGAATTTTTCATCAAAGGGGATCAGAAATTCAAATTTTCCGAGTATAAAAAGGTATTTACCAATCCTGAAGCGCTGAACTATATGAAGAAAGCGAACACCAACAGTACGGTTTCTCAGATTTTCGGAGCGATTGGCGGTGGTTTTATCGGTTTCGGATTAGCAAAACAGATATTACGCACCAAAACAGCTTATCACAATGGCGTAGCTTACGAAGTAAAAGATAAAAGCGGCTGGGGATTGGTAGGAATCGGAGCAGGATTTGTGGGAATCGGGATTCCTTTTGCAATCAGTTCCGGAAAAAATCTCAAGAAAGCTGTGGATACACAAAACCAGAATCCGGAAGGAGGAGAGGCAAAAACCGCTTCTTACAGGCTAGACATCACAGGAAACAGCATCGGATTATCCTACAATTTCTAAAATATACAAGAGCAGTTTTTACAACTGCTTTTTTTATGCTGTTCTTAGTAGTCCTGATTGAACGGCATGTCTGAGCTCTTTTTCTGGTTTCAGCGCGGCGGCTCCGCCGCGCTGAAACCAGAAAAAAGCGAGTAGTGAAAGCAGGTTCCCGACTCCTGAAATTTAAAAATGTAAATATTTGCTGTCTATTGACGGCTTTTTTTATTGAATTTCATGGAATTGGGATTCAAATTCATATTTTTGCACTTTCAGACGTTAAAAAATTATGGCAAAGCAAGAAGATGTTTTCAAGAAAGTGATTTCTCACGCTAAAGAATATGGTTTTATTTTCCCTTCGAGTGAGATCTACGATGGTTTATCCGCAGTTTATGATTATGGACAAAACGGAGCCGAGTTAAAAAATAATATCAAGCAATACTGGTGGAAAGCGATGGTACAGCTTAACGAAAATATTGTGGGTATTGATTCGGCGATCCTTATGCACCCAACAACATGGAAGGCTTCGGGGCACGTAGACGCTTTCAACGATCCATTGATTGATAATAAGGATTCTAAGAAACGTTTCAGAGCAGACGTTTTGGTGGAAGATTACTGTGCGAAAATTGAAGATAAGGAGAATAAGGAGATTGAAAAAGCAGCGAAAAGATTCGGTGAGGCTTTTGATAAAGAACAGTTTGTGGCAACAAATCCAAAAGTTTTGGAATACAGAGCCAAAAGAGAAGCGATTCTTTCCAGACTGGCAAAATCTTTGGAAAATGAAGATCTTGCTGATGTAAAAGCGTTAATTGAAGAACTGGAAATTGCTGATCCTGATACCGGTTCTAAAAACTGGACGGAGGTAAGACAGTTCAACCTGATGTTTGGGACTAAATTAGGGGCTTCTGCAGATTCTGCAATGGATCTTTATTTAAGACCGGAAACTGCGCAGGGAATTTTCGTTAATTTCCTGAATGTACAGAAAACATCCCGTCATAAACTGCCTTTCGGTATTGCACAGATCGGAAAAGCGTTCAGAAACGAGATTGTTGCAAGACAGTTTATCTTCAGAATGCGTGAATTCGAACAGATGGAAATGCAGTTTTTCGTTGCTCCGGGAACAGAATTGGAATTCTACGAGCTGTGGAAGCAAAAACGTCTGAACTGGCATTTGGCTTTAGGTTTAGGTGACGAAAATTACAGATTCCACGACCATGAAAAACTGGCTCACTACGCAAATGCTGCCGCGGATATTGAATTCAATTTCCCTTTTGGTTTCAAAGAACTGGAAGGTATTCACTCAAGAACGGATTTCGATTTAAAAGCGCATGAAGAATTTTCAGGCAGAAAACTTCAGTTCTTCGATCCTGAAAGAAACGAAAATTATGTTCCTTATGTAGTGGAAACTTCGGTTGGTTTAGACCGATTGTTCTTAGCTTTATTCTCTCATTGCTTAAGAGATGAAGTTTTGGAAGATGGTTCCGAAAGAACGGTTTTATCTTTACCTCCGGCTTTAGCACCAATTAAAGCAGCGATTCTTCCGTTAATGAAGAAAGACGGATTGGCAGAATATGCAGAACAGATTTTCAACGATCTGAAATATGATTTCAATTTATTCTACGAAGAAAAAGATGCGATCGGAAAACGTTACAGAAGACAGGATGCGATTGGTACTCCTTACTGTATCACGATCGACCACGATTCTTTAACCGATCATACCGTGACGATAAGAGACAGAGACACGATGGAGCAGGAAAGAGTTCCGGTTTCTGAGTTAAGAAGAATTATCGACGAAAAGACAAGTTTCAGAAATTTACTTTCTAAAATATAGACCGAAAGCCTTGAGAAATCAGGGCTTTTATTTTTTTAAGAACATATCCCCGAATTTGCTATTTTTGAAATTCAAATTTTAACCATGAAAAAATTAACCCTTTTGGTTTTTGGTCTTATTCAGACAATTGCATATTCTCAGACTCAGGATCTGGCTTCTTTAGCATCGGGAAAAAATGTGGGAATGAATGCGCTGTTTGACACCAAAGACAATCTTTACGGCTATGTTTCTATCTATGCCTACGGAAAAACAGACAATAAAAAACAGAAATTCGAATACGTTATTTTAGATAAAAACCTGAATCCGGTGGCGAATAAGGAATTTGAAGCGGGACTTCTGGTTTCCAATTATTTCGGATATGTGGATTTTAAAGGGCAGATTATTCTTCAGCCTTCGGACATCAATTATCTTCAGGCTTTTTCCAAAGATGCAGCGGCTCCCGTTTCTATGGTCATAGATCCTAAGACCAATACAGTAAAGCCTAAAGTGTATTACGATTATCAGGAAGACGGAACGTTTAAAGAAATCTCACAGCCCAAAACTTTTAAAGAAGAAAGAAAAGAAAACCGCGCCGAGAAGAAAGAGAAAGGCTACAATTATGTTTCTGCGGTAGGAGAAATTAAGGAAGGCGGTTATCTGGCTTTAGAATACAACGATTACGGAAAATACATCAATAAAAACAGCCTGATTAAATTCGACGATAACAAGAAAGAGATCTGGCGATACAGCTACAATACAAACGGAGATAAAAAAGTCTTTTCGGATCTTACTATTTTGGAAAAGGACGAAAACCGCATCTACGGAATCCTGAGAAAGGTGAATGATGACGACAAAACTTTTTCTCTTCTGGTGATTGATATGAAAACCGGAAAAGAGCTTTCTAACAAACCGATAACGGGACTTTCGCCGGAAACCATTTACAATATTGATGCTTTAAGCGGAATTGATAATGACAAAACTTTTGACGATAAAGTAGTTTTGCTGGGAAGAAATTATATTTCCAAAGAGAACAGAGGCTTTGCAAGATTTATTCTTGATAAAAACAATTATAATGTAGATCTGAAAACCATCAGCTACAAACCGGATCTTTCCAACCACATTCCAAAACTGAGCGCAGACGGAGGCGTAGAAAACGGCTATTATCTTCAGACGAAGGATGCGTATTTTATGAGCGATGGCAGTGTGGGAATCCTTTCGGAGAAATTCAAACCTGCAGGACAATACAATGCTCCGAAAACCACCGATCTGGTTTACATCAACACCGATAAAGATTTTAAGGTAAAAGATGTACAGGTTTTTGAAAAAGAAAAATCCAAGTGGGTAAACAGCGATTATCTTTTTTCTCAATATCTGAATGACGGAAAAGACGTTGTCTTTTTCTTCCGCGATTATCAGAAAGATCAGGTAACCAAAGAAAAGAAGTGGAATCTTTTCATCAATACGATTATTGACGGAAAATTCAAGCAGGAAGTTGTTCCTATTTCAGAAAAAGATAATTATGTGGTAACGCCGTATGTAGCGAAAGAAGGTTATATTCTGCTGCGTGAATTCAATGAAAAAGAAAAATTCAATAAAATCCGTCTGGAAAGACTGAATTATTAAGAGTTGATTTAAATTTTATACTAAATTAAGAATCCTGACCTTCGGTCAGGATTCTGTCGTTTGATAATAATCTGCAATATTTTTAATTTCATCGAGACTGAGGTTCCACATAAAGTTCAGGAACTGCTGATAGCTTTCACTTTGATTTTTGGGATCTACACGATCTAAATATCGATTTAAATTGTAGTTTTTTCTCGCTTCATAAATCTTGGCAAAACATTTTCCGAGCCAGTTTTTATAATACTTTTCCTCTTCATTATCCTGCAAAAACTGAAGACCTGCATAAATTCCGACTCCGTAATCTTCAGAGTGATAAAAATTGGGCAAAGTTTCCATTCTTGCGATTTTTTCTACCGTAGAATAAGAATCGGAAGGTTTTTCATCCGGAACATCATTTTTAAGTTCAGGAAACAATTTTTTAAGGTTATTGATTCTTAAAACCATTTCAGGATGAGATTTCAGAGAATCTTTATTCAGTTTTTCTTTGAAATGATTGTAATTATACAGAGAAAAATCTTCTTTTTTCAGCCATTTGTCTTTAAACTCCTGTTTGGGAAGGTTAAAGTATTTTTTATAAGTTTCCACTTTCAGCTCTCTTGGCGAAATGGTATCGAAATCTTCCAGTCTTTTCAGAGCATTAACGTATTCAGTTTTCTTAAAATCACTATTTTTAAAAACCACATATCCTAAAGAATCCGCCTGCATTTCCTGCTTTCTGTTTTCAGCCCCTTTTCTGTAGATTCTGTTTTTCATCACATCAAAAGCCCTCTGATTACGGTTTTCCTTTGTCGATTTAATATCCTGAACCACCATTTTGTCCATTTTATCCTGTTCGATCATGCTCAGAAAAGTTTTCAGCGTATGCTCGGAAATTTTATGTCCTAATTCATGGGAAATTACAGCAGCAAGCTGATCGTCATTATTCAGCCAATTGAAAAGCCCCATATTGATGACGAAAGTTCCGTCTGCAAAACAGTATGCATTCGGAGTATTGTCCTTAGCGATAAGGATTTTTAAATTTTGCGGAATCTGGGAATTGTTTTTTCTTAACCGTTCGATAAGATTTTTAACCTTTGCATCAAACACAGAATTGAAAGCAAAATCTTTTTCCTTTACTTTTTTTTCAAATTCTTTGTCGAATTCTTTATAAATTTTAGAAAGCTCATTGCCCGTCTTTCCCGGATAATCGGATCTGCTTTTTTTGCTTAAACTTTCAGTATTCGCCGTAAAATTTTTCAGAAATTCTTTTCTCTGGACGTAATCTGCCGTATCGAGCGGTTTATACATCTGTCCGAAAATGGTGATAATGAAATGGATAAGAAATAGGGAAATTAGTTTTTTCATCATTTTAGTTCAATAATCACAAAAATAAATCATTTCGTTTCATGTTTTCAAATTTATTTTAAATTTGTTTAAGATCAATTGCTATGACAATTCTTATTTATTTTGTGACATTTATTGTCATTGCCGTACTTCTCTTTTATGTTTTGGGATATGGTTATATTTTCAACGGAATATCCAAAACCTATTTAAGAGGAAAGCTCAGTGCCAATATTGATGACGGAACCTTGTTTTCCGGTAACCTCATCGCTACAGAATCTCCTGAACTTTGGGAAGAATCTCCCGAATACAATAAAAAGCAATTACCGAAAAATATCGTTGAAGATTTAACAAAATCCAATACCGCATCTTTTATTGTGGTAAAAAACGGAAAACTGCTTCACGAACAGTATTGGAACGGCTACAATCAGCTGTCGAAAACCAATTCTTTCTCCATGGCAAAAGCGGTTACGGTAATGCTTTTGGGCAAAGCGCTGGAAGAGGGAAAAATTAAAAGTCTTGATGATAAGTTTTCGGATTATTTTGAGGAATTTAAAAATAAAAATTTTGCTAAAAATTTAACGTTAAAACATCTGGCTCAGATGGAATCCGGACTGGACTGGGATGAAAATTACAAAAATCCTTTTCTGCCCAATGCGAAAGCTTATTATGGGAAAAATTTAATGAACGCCACTTTTTCAAGGAAATTTAAAGAAAATCCGGGGGAAAGATTTGAATATCAGAGCGGTTCCACGCAGCTTTTAGGGTTTGTCATTAAAAAAGCTGTCGGACAGTCTTTGGCAAGTTATTTATCCGAAAAATTCTGGATTCCGATGGGAATGGAACAAAATGCAACATGGAGCACGGACGAAAACGGAATGGAGAAAACGTATTGCTGCATTCATTCCAACTCCAGAGATTTTGCAAAACTGGGACAATTATTTCTTAACGACGGAAAAGTTGGGGATAAGCAAATTTTAAATCCGGACTTCATCAATACAATGCGGACTCCGACTAAAAATTCT
>NZ_JBBCQL010000095.1:0-15842 GCF_037149975.1 Chryseobacterium sp. VD8
AAATCCGTTTTTAAAAATTCCGTCGTACACAAGTCCGTTTTTAGAAATATGTACGGTTGCGGTATACACTACATCGGGATAAGTTCCGTTTTGGACAGCCTGTTCATTAGCAAGCGCTTCATCATCCGAAATATTAACGTTCTCTTTAATGACAACTATTTTTACGTCAGAATAAAAATCTGCAGACGGAGTAATACTGATTCTTCCGTTCATTTTGGTAACAACAAGCTGATTGTTATCATTCACCGTAACATCGCCGGTAATTTCTCCGAAAGAAGTACCATTATCTACAAGTCTGGAGAACTTCTTTTCATCTAAAGCATAACTTCCTGTAAGTCCTGCAGAACCTCTGCCTGAGGAAGTCTGCGTAAGATAAATTCCGCTTGTAAGGTGTTCGGCTTTTGCATAGCTGTTATACGCATAGGGACCTGTGAAAGAAAGTGTACAAAGATTGTAAACCTGATCGTAAACCGTTCCGCTTTTGCTGCAGGTGGCTGTCTGAGGACGAGAACATCCTTTGCTTTCATTGGAGCAGGTTGAAGACCAGTAACCTATATTTCCATATCCTACAAATTGCCCGATACAATTATAGCCTGTTACATATTTTGTGTAAGAAAGTGCGGAAGTCTGAGCCTGAGCAACAAATTTTCTGTGAAAAAATCCGCCGCACCATTTTCTTGTAATCGTAGAAGCATGCGCAGAAACTTCTGAATAAGAAATCAGACTGATGAAAATGGCTAAAAGTAATCTTTGCGATTTTATGATTTGGAAGCTTCTCAGAAGCAGTCCTCCGGTTTTTAGATTTGTTTTCATGCTATATTATTTTGTGTGTTGGTTTTGACTGAATTTACTTCGAAATTAAAAGCTTTTGTGCAGATTTACTGTTATCAGACTGCACTTCTACGATGTAGGTTCCCTGAATCAGTTTCTCTGTATTAATCTTGATGCTTTGTTTTCCGCTATCCACTGTTTCAGAACTACTGATCAGAATTTTTCCGGAAGCATCCATTATTCTGATGGTTACATTTCCTCTTTTTGCCAGATTAGTCTGCACATCCACATAATTTTTTGCAGGATTGGGAACCAGATTATAATCCAGTTGGCTGGCTGTTCCGGATTCTGCTCTTGCTGCATCTGCCACATCTTTCAGAGGAGATTTCAGATTAGCCGAATTTCTGGCATTTCCGCCTTCTGCGGGTTTCGGAATACAGATTGAAATGCAGGTTTTACATTTAGGTACGTCTCCCTGAAGCTGAGTTACACAGACTGTGTAGCTTCCCGGTGTGTTGTAGGTATGCGAAGTAAGTACGTTGCCTGTCGTTCCGTCGCCCCAGTCTACCTTATACATGCTTGGAGAATTGGTGCTTTCTAAAAATACCTGAGCCGTGGTATAATTTCCGGATGTACTGGTTGTGGTCTGGATTTTAAAGTTAGAGTTACATTCGTTACAGCCTTCACAAGGTTTTACACAAATATTATCAAAATACATAACTTCCTGTTGTGTAGAGGTAATATCCGGAGTAATCGCAATAAGCTGAGTATTCATGATGATATTATCAAAAACTGCCGCATTAACGGGACTCATCGTCCATGCTCCGTCGGAATTGCTCGGAAGAACACCGCCGCTGGAAAGCTGAATAGGCGCTTTTATACGAACCCATCCGCTTCCGGGAGTTACAGTTACGCTCGCAACAAACGTCGCACTGTTGGTTCCGTCGGAAATAGTAATGTACGGATGATAAGGCAATCCATAGCCACTGTCGTTTTCCAGATAAAAATCAAAGTAAATACACTGTCCCAGAAAATATTTTCCCAGATTCTGATAATCTTTCCAGTTCTGGTACCAGGAACCTCCGGATTTATCCTTAATAACAAGAAACTGTGATCCGTCAAGCGGATTGGGAGAATCTACACCTACACTAACGTTTCCGTTGGGCGGTGCAGCTGGAGCCCAGTTTCCGTAAGGATTTACAGGATCATTAAAATCTGAGCAGGGTGGATTTTGCCCGAAAAGCATGACGCTTCCTAATAGAAAACAGAGAGTTAAAAAATACATTCTTACCATGATGCGAAATTGATTTTATACATCAAAAACCAACAAAAACTTTAAGAATTAATACTCATTGAATACATTTTGGTTTTCACCTTTTAGTTTGTTTTATTTTCTACATGTAGTTAATAGTTTAAAAGTATCATTTAAAATAATATCACACTAAGGTGATTAAGTAAGTGTGGGAAGATTTTGAGTAAGTGTAAAGTATTTTTTAATAAATGTTAAAAGCTGCCCGAAGACAGCTTAAAAATTAAAAAAATATCTAAGACCATTAACTATTCCTGAATCAGCATTTTTTTTGAGTCTGTAATTTTCCCGTCTGCAATAAGGCTGTAAACATAAGAACCGCCTCTCATTCCTGAAAGACTGATGCTTCCGTTTCCTTTTTCTTTTAAGGAAATGGTCTTCATCATCTGCCCTGATGCATTATAGATTTCAATGGAGGCATTCTTGGTATCTTTTGGAAGATAATATTTGATGATTGTTTCGCCTTTTCCGGGATTAGGAGCGTTTTGATATAATTTTGCTTCATGGGCTTCTGAGCTCATATCAACGCTCATTTTATTTTGTTTCAACAGCTCTTTCAGCTCTTTAATTTCATTTTTCAATTCATCAATCTGGATCTGATAATCGGTTTCATTATTTGCTTGTCGTGTAATCGTACTTGTTGCCACCATCACATTTCCGTCATTATCCACAACCAATGCTCTTCCGGATCCATTAGGAAGTCCCTGTAACCGTACTGTTCCTACACTATGAAAATTAGCCGTAGGAGCCGTTGTTCTTACACCGACATATTGATCTACGATCAGCATTGTGGAAGTTGGTGACATACCAAACATAATAGAACGCGGAATACTGTTCGTTAGTTTTGTTCCGCCCGTTCCGGATCCGATAACGAAAGAACGGTCACCGGTTGCCGCAAGATCAATCCCGAATCCTCCCGAATAAAAGTTTCCGAGATCAATTCCTACCCCAATCGCAAACTGATTGGCATTCCTGATGACGTTTTTCCACCCTAAAGCAACAGATTTACTTGCATTATTCAATACAACGTTGTCCTGTCCGCTCACCAGATTGGCTCCTGCCGCAGCCGCTAAATTATTTCCCCAGCCGCTTGCTAATGAACTTCCGGATCCTGCTCCGATAGTGTTACCTGCACCGGCGACAATATTTCCTTTGGATTTTACAATGTTGGTATTGTTGTCTCCATCTACAATAAAGCTTCCGAATTCATTAAGAATCGCCTGTCCGGGAACCGCTGCAGTTCCGTTCGTTCTCAGATAAAATGCGGTTGCTCCTGTTGTTCCGGCATAGTTTCCTGCGGTAGTTCCTGCGTTCCCTGTCGTTAGCCATTGTTGTGCATTTACTAAACCGCCGGAAAAGATCATTGCTGCTGCAAAAAGATTTTTCGCATGTAATAGACTTTTTTTCATAATGATAATATTTAATGATTGGATTGTCCTCAAAAATAATAAAGCATTACAAAACGGCCTATTTGAAGTGATTAACTGCAGCCAAAAAATGAGCAAGTGTGTAGATTATTCAAACATGTGTGAATTTTAAGCCATTTTATGAAGAAACTCATTTTTCTTTCGGATAGAAACATCAAGTACAGAATTGTCTGCCATTACAACCTGTCCGCCTTTTCCTTTGATGTATTCTTTCAGATGTTCCAGATTGATGAGATGCTTATGATGAATTCTGAAGAAATTATATTCTGAAAGATTTTTTTCAAAATCGCATAAGGTTTTCGAAACCATTACTTTGCTTTTATCGGAAAGGTAAATAGAAGTGTAGTTGGAGTCTGCTTCGCAACGTATAATTTCATCAATATTTACCCGCTTAAAGCCTTGCAGGGTGGGAAGATTAATTTTGTTTTGAGAACCTGCAGAATGAGAAGCTTTATTTTTTCTGAATTTTTCAAGTGCTTTATTAACGGTGAGAACAAAATCCAGATTTTTTAAAGGTTTAAAAACATATCGGATAAACCCTTTTTTTATAGCCTGAATGGCCGATTTTTCAGATTCCGTAACCAATATAACGGGGAAATCATTTTCTTTCAGCTTCATCAGTATTTCCGCACTCTTATCGTCGAAATACTGAATATCAACAAATAGAATATCCGGAGAATTCTTGCTGAAATAATCTGGCTCGAAAAGGATACCGCTCTTCTGAAGATGCACTTCAAATTCAGGAAATTCCTTTTTCAGTAATCGGGAAATGCATTTGCCATCATCCTTGTCATCAATGATGAAGGCATTCAATTTATTTTTCATGTGAGTTTGGTTTTGGTTTCAGTTTTCTATATTAATAGCTAAATGATCTAAGTCATAAGATAATATTTTATTTTTATGATTAAAATTATTAAATTGAAACATAATCTGCGTTAATTTTAACGAAAAAAATAAAACAAAATACTTTTTTCACTTTATGTTGAATAATTTAAATTGAGATTTTCTCTATCAATAATGCCATTCTTGGGAGAATATTAACAAAAAAAACGACTTAAAATATTCGGATAATTTTCTTCAATTTCGTATTTTTGTATGTTTGCTGAAATTACATATGTCACAAGAAATAAATCCGATCTATTCCGAAGATAATATCAGAACCCTCGATTGGCAGGAACACATCCGCCTGCGTCCCGGAATGTACATCGGGAAGCTGGGAGACGGGTCTTCCGCCGATGATGGTATCTACATTTTACTGAAAGAAATTCTGGACAACTCCATTGATGAGTTCAGGATGAAGGCAGGTAAAAGAATTGAAATAAAATTAGACGACGGAAAAGTCACGATCCGTGATTTCGGACGCGGTATTCCACTGGGGAAAGTAGTGGATGCGGTTTCCAAAATGAATACCGGAGGAAAGTACGACAGTAAGGCCTTCAAAAAATCCGTAGGTCTTAACGGAGTCGGTACAAAAGCAGTTAATGCCCTTTCCGATTATTTCCGCGTTCGTTCTTTCCGCGACGGGAGGGTGAAAGCCGCAGAGTTTTCCAGAGGTATTATTACAGAAAATTTTGAAGAAAAAGACTCCTCAGACAGAAACGGAACCGAGATTTCCTTTATTCCGGATGCGGATATTTTCCTTCACTTCAAATTCAGAAAAGAGTATATTGAAAGAATGCTCCGCAATTATGCGTATCTGAATCCCGGCTTAAAAATCCTTTTCAACGGAGAAACCTTCTTTTCAGAGAACGGACTGAAAGATTTGCTGGATGAAGAGCTGGAAAACGAAACGCTTTATCCCATTGTTCATCTGAAAGACAATGATATCGAAGTTGCCATTACACACACCGATAAATCTCAGACAGAGACTTATTTTTCTTTTGTTAACGGGCAGAATACCACACAGGGAGGAACGCATTTAAATGCCTTCAGAGAAGCGTATGTAAAAACAATCCGTGAGTTTTTCAATAAAAATTTTGATGCTTCCGACGTTAGAAAATCCATTGTGGCGGCAGTTTCCATCAATGTGGAAGAACCGGTTTTCGAATCCCAAACCAAAACAAAGCTAGGATCCAATGATATCGGACCGAACGGACCCACCGTAAGAACTTTTGTTATTGATTTCCTTAAAAGTAAATTAGATAACTTCTTACACAAAAATCCTGAAGTGGCAGAAGCGATCCAGAGAAAGATTTTAATCTCGGAAAGAGAAAGAAAAGAACTTTCAGGAATTCAGAAGCTGGCGAGAGAAAGAGCCAAAAAAGTTTCCCTCCATAACAAAAAACTTCGCGACTGCAGACAGCATTACAACGATCAGAAGAACGAAAGAAAAGGAGAAACCCAGATCTTCATTACCGAGGGAGATTCTGCATCAGGATCCATCACAAAATCCAGAGATGTAGAAACACAGGCGGTATTTTCCCTGAAAGGTAAACCATTGAACTGTTATGGTTTAACTAAAAAAGTAGTGTACGAAAACGAAGAATTCAATCTTCTTCAGGCTGCTTTGAATATTGAGGAAAGTCTCGAAGATCTTCGGTACAATCAGGTAATTATAGCAACCGATGCCGATGTAGACGGAATGCATATTCGCCTGCTGATGATTACATTTTTCCTGCAGTTCTTTCCGGATCTCATCAAGAACGGTCACCTTTATATTCTTCAGACTCCGTTATTCAGGGTGAGAAACAAAAAAGAAACACGATACTGCTATACAGAACAGGAAAGGATAAAAGCACTGAACGAACTGGGAAGAAATCCTGAGATCACCCGATTTAAAGGATTGGGAGAAATTTCTCCTGATGAATTCAAGCATTTTATCGGAAAAGACATCCGTCTGGAACCTGTTGTCGTAGGAAAAGATCAGACGATTGATCAGCTTCTTGAATTTTACATGGGAAAGAACACTCCGGACAGGCAAACTTTTATTCTTGAAAATCTGGTAGTTGAAGATCCGGACATAAATAAAAAAGACATATTGAGTGAAGTCATAGATGAAAATTAATTAAAAGAACTACCTTAAAAACACAAATAAACCCACTAATACAAATATTAATATGAGACTCAGCAACCGCAATAAGACTTCGGTTTACAGCTTCATAAGTACCTTATTGGCAATGCTTTTAGTCGGAGGTATCGGAGCGTATATCTTAGAAGAATACAGGTTTAAAGTACTGGGACAGGAAAATCTCCTGCTTATTATTGTTCCCGTCATTTTAATTCTGTTCTTCTATTTCAACGGAAGACAGATTTTTGAATATGACAGCGACGGAGAAGCACTGCATTTCAGAAACAGGAATATTATTCCCTTTCTGCAAAAACCTTTAAGCGACGAATTTCCAAAATATAAACTGCAGAAATTTGAGGTCATTGATCTCTTTTTGATGAAAAGACTTTATATAACGATTTCAAGCAAAAACAGCGGTTCTACTATTTTAAGATATGAAATTTCGTATCTTACCAAAAGAGAAATTAGTGATTTAAAAATCTCCTTAAACAAGGTTGTTAAAGCCAATAAAGAGAAAAAGAGTTAATAAATTAAATGATAACAGAAGAATACTCGCATGAGGGCGAAAGCTTAAAAAAGGTTTCAGGGCTGTATAAAGACTGGTTCCTGGATTATGCTTCTTATGTAATTTTAGACAGGGCAATTCCTTCCGTTTATGACGGTTTTAAGCCTGTTCAGCGAAGAATCATGCATTCCATGCGGGAGCTGGAAGACGGACGTTACAATAAAGTTGCCAATATCGTGGGAAATACCATGAAATATCACCCTCATGGTGATGCTTCCATTACGGATGCCATGGTAGGAATCGGCCAGAAAGAACTGTTGATTGATACTCAGGGAAACTGGGGAAACATCTACACCGGAGATTCTGCGGCTGCGGCGAGATATATCGAAGCCCGATTAACACCTTTTGCACTGGAAGTGGTTTTCAATCCGAAAACAACGGAATGGGCAAAATCTTATGACGGCAGAAATAACGAGCCTATTGATCTTCCCGTAAAATTTCCTCTCCTTTTGGCGCAGGGTGTGGAAGGAATCGGAGTCGGACTTTCTACAAAGATTCTTCCGCATAATTTTAATGAACTCATCAATGCTTCCGTAGCTTACCTTAAAGGCAAAAAGTTTGAGCTTTTCCCGGATTTTATGACGGCAGGTTATCTGGATGTTTCCGAATACAACGACGGACACAGAGGCGGAAAGGTAAGAGCCAGAGCTAAAATTTCGCCTTACGATAAACACACGCTGATTATTACGGAACTTCCGTACTCAAAAACGACAAGTGATCTTATTGATTCCATCATTAAAGCCAATGAAAAAGGAAAAATCAAGATCAAAAAAATTGAAGACAATACTTCCGATAAAGTTGAAATCCTGATCCATCTTCATAATGATGTTTCGCCGGATAAAACGATTGATGCTTTATATGCTTTTACCGATTGTCAGGTTACCATTTCTCCGAATGCCTGTGTGATTGTCGGCGATAAGCCGATGTTCATGAATGTTTCTGACATCCTGAAAATGAACACGGATCATACTGTTTCTTTGCTTAAAAAAGAACTGGAGATCGAACTTCATGAGCTTCAGGAAAGCTGGCATTTCTCTTCATTGGAAAGAATTTTCATTGAATACAGGATTTATCACGATATTGAAGAGGTTAAAAGCTGGGAAGAGGTTCTTAAAACCATTGATGAAGGATTGAAACCTCATACAAAACATCTTTTAAGGGCTGTAACGGAAGAAGATATTTTAAAATTAACAGAGATCAGAATCAAGAGAATTTCAAGATTCGATTTAGATAAATTTAAAGAGAATATAGCTGCGCTGGAAGGTAAGATCGAGCAGGTGAAACATCATCTTGCGAATCTTATTCAGTATGCGATTGATTATTATCTGAACATTCAGAAAAAATACGGTAAAGAAAGACAGAGAAAGACAGAACTTCGAATTTTTGATACCATTGATGCAACAAAAGTTGCGGTTGCCAACGAAAAGTTCTACGCCAATTTCGAGGAAGGATTTATCGGAACGTCTCTGAAAAAAGACCAGTATCTGTTCGACTGTTCGGATATCGACGACATCATTACCTTCCGAAAAGACGGAAGCATGAAAGTGGTAAAAGTAGAGGCGAAAACATTTATCGGAAAAGATATTCTTCATGTTGCGATCTGGAAGAAAAACGATAAAAGAACGGTCTACAACATGATCTACCGCGAAGGAAGAGAAGGACCTTATTATATGAAGCGTTTTTCTGTAACAGGAGTTACCCGAAATACAGATTATCCTCTGGCTTCGGATAAAAAAGGATCGGAAGTGCTTTATTTTTCGGCAAATCCAAACGGAGAAGCAGAAACTGTGACGGTTCTTCTGAAACCCAATCCAAGGATCAGAAAAAATAAAATGGACATCGATTTCTCAGAACTCGCGATTAAAGGTCGTGATTCCAAAGGAAATCTGGTAACCAAATATTCCGTGAAAAAAGTTGATCTGAAAGAAGAAGGCGTTTCTACATTAGCACCGCGAAGAATCTGGTTTGATGATACGGTGAGAAGACTGAATGCAGACGGAAGAGGAACTTTACTGGGAAGCTTTAAAGGAGATGATAAAATTTTAACCATCAATACCAACGGAGAAGCAAAATTAGTTTCCTTTGATCTTGGAAACCGCTTCGATGACGAATATCTGGTGCTGGAAAAATGGCGTCCGAATCAGCCGGTAACCTGCATCTATTACGATGGTGAAAAAGATATTTATTTCATCAAACGGTTTTTATTTGAAAACACGCCGAATGTGCAGACTTTTATGCCTTCGGAACATTCAAAATCGTTTATTGAAAATGTAATTGTTGCCAACGGAGCTACTGCCGAAATTATTTTCGCAAAGGACAAGGGCAAAGAACGAGAACCGGAAGAAGTGAATATCGATGAATTTATTGCCGTGAAGGGAATTAAAGCCATCGGAAACCAGTTTACCAAATTCAAAGTAAAATCCATTAATATCAACATTCCTGAACCTGTGGAAGAAGAACCGGAAGTATATGAAGATCCCGAACCAACAGCGGGATTTGATGAAGACGGAACCATTGGAAACCTGTTTCAGAATGATGATAATACAGAACATTAAATGTTGAAAAAATGAATATTTTAATAGCAATCATCATCATAACCGCAGTAATAAGTTTTGCTGCTCCTATGGGAAGTGCCAACTTTGAGAAATACAAATTCAGCGTAGGCGCCATATTAAACAGGAAAGAATATATCCGTTTGCTTTCTTCAGGATTTCTGCATGCCGATATTATGCATCTGGTCTTTAATATGCTCACCTTGTATTTTTTCGGTCCGGTTGTTATTCAGGGATTTGGAAATCTGGGTTTTCTGATCATTTATTTCGGATCAATCCTGCTGGGAAATATGTTTTCTCTATTTGTTTACCAGAGGCAGCCTTGGTATTCAGCCATTGGAGCAAGTGGAGGAGTTTCGGGAATTTTGTTCGCATCCATTGCCCTGATTCCGCATTTAGAAATCTATATGTTTTTCATTCCGATCGGAATTCCGGGATATATATTTGGACTTGTGTATTTCAGCTATTCTGTTTATATGATGCTGAATCCCAATTATAACGACAATATAGGTCATGCCGCCCATTTAGGAGGAGCATTTTTCGGGCTTGTTTATGCAGTTGCCAATCAGCCACAGGCGGCGATTGAAAATTCAATGTATCTGGGAATCATGTCGCTTCCTTTAATTTATTTGGGATATGAGATTTTTGTGAAGAAAAGAATTGGATAAAAGATATATTATAAAAAAGTCAGCAGATTAATCTTGCTGACTTTTCTATTTTAAAACCATATGTTTTTCAATATTTAATTAACTTACTATCTTTAATCTAAATGATTATTGTTGCTTCTGTGCATTTTCGTTACCCTTTCAATATCATCTTTTGGAACTTGTTTTCCTGTTGCTACGAAATATGCTCCTGCTGGATCGTTTTGAAAATCTTTTCTTTTTTTCAAGAATTTTTGATAATCAGTACTAATTACGTTTCTGATTGGAGCGATTAATTCATTGAGATTTTTTAAATCTACTAATGTAAAATGGAAAAAATCTTTATCGTCATAAGCTTCGATAACCAACCCCGGTAATCCTTTAAAAGTATACGGACCCTCTGAAATAGGGATTTCTTCTGTATACCATGCTGTTATATTTCTATTTCTGTATTTTGCAACTGCTTTTCTACACTTATAGGTACTGATAACTTTAGCTTCATCAACTAAAGTCCAATTAATTTTTTGATCAGATTCATATTCATAATTAACATTCCATACCCTATCAAATATTTTTAACGAATTTCCCACTTTGTAAACTTCGGGTTTAAAAAATGCTCTTGGAATTTTAGAAAAATCAATTATTATTTTCCCTCCTATTGGATTCATCATACTTTTTTTTGTTGATTCTTTAGTTAGGGAATCATATTTTGCTTTTTGATCGCTTTTGAAAAGTGAAGAGTTTTTCCCAATCCATAAACCAGTCAACTCTTCCTTTTTTGTAGAAATATCAGTTGTATCAATTAAAAATTTTGTAAGGTAATTGCATTTGATCGTAGAGTTTTCAAGTTCTTGAGAAAAAATAGGTGTAGATAAAATTAAACAAATAATTAAAATAAACTTTTTCATGATTTAAATATATGAATTTTCAAAAAGTCAAACTGAAGATGGCAGAAGCTGTCCAACAGTTTTTTATTGATGAATCATCTGTTTTTTCTACCAATATTCCTTTGCAGGAATGTATTACATCTTTTCAAACACTTGTGCAGCAGTTACAGGATTATGCCGTAATACAGGCTACAGATACTACAGCACATACAGAGATAAAAGATATAAATAGAGATAGCTTAATAAAACATCTTGTAGTATATGCTAATTCTGCATCGGTTTATTTTTCGGGAAAAAATTCGTCTCTTGCCAAACAATTGAAGATTTCCAAGTCTAAACTTGTAAGACAAACGGGTGTAGAACTTAAGGCACTAAGTACAAATATTTATGATATTCTTAATGAAAATATCAATCTGTTAGATCCCCAATATTTAACTTCCCAAGATCTTGATGCCTTACTTGAGAAAATTAACCTTTTTAATGCAAAAGCTTACGATATATCTACTGCAAAAGGAGATACACAGAATGCCACAAAGCTGATTAAAGGGAATCTTAAAAATATAGGCATAGAGCTAGAGAAAATAGATCAACTCATGTTGAAATTCACAATTACTAATGAGGATTTACATAGCCGATATCGAATTGCAAGAAAAACGTTAGACCTTGGAAAGAATAAAGTGTCTAAAAATACATCTCCTTCTAATTAATTTTAAGAAACATTTCATAACGATATGATCACTCTGCATTTTTCCTTGGAAAGATGCAGTTTTTGTTTGAAAAGATTTTTTTGTTAAGTGGTAAGATGAAATTGTAACAAAGATGAATGTCTTTGTAAAAGGTACAGATGTTTTTTTGACTCGGTAAACTCATTTTGTTATATAGTAAGATGCTTTTGTGAAACTGCTGCATCTATTTATTACATTGGATAAAGTTATTGTTATATAGAGATTCAGTTTTGTGAAATAATTAGATATTTTCTTCGGAAAAAGCTATACTGCATACTTTGAATTTTTATAAGAATGAACTCTTGCCAGCTTTCTTACAAGCATTTTGATTAGTAAGGCAGTAAAAAAATGATTTAGCTCTTTTTATAAAATAAAAATCAGCTTCAATACAGATTAAATCTGCCTTGCCTTGCATCATTTCAGAAGTGATTTACATTCAAAATAAAAAGCCGTCCCAAAAATGAGACGGCTCAACAGAATGTTAATGACCTGATTTTATTTATTTTTTAATGATCTTCTGATTAATTACTTCCTTATTGGTTTTGATCTGAACGAAGTAAATTCCGCTGATCAGTTCACTTACATCAACATTTTTAATACTTCCTTTTATAGATTTAATAATTTTACCTCCGTCATTAATAATGGTAATCCCTTCCACCGTATCTGAAGTTAAAACGGTGAAATAATTTTCAACAGGATTGGGATAAATGGCTAACTTATCCGATCCTTTGCTTTCTTTTGCGGCTAAAATGGCTGCCGAAGCATATTCTGTTTTAATGTAGAATAAATTTGCCACGCTCCCTTTGGTGATGGAATGTGAACCTGCCGGAATATTTGAAAGGGCAACCAGTCCTGAAGAAGCGGTATAAGAAACATTATCCACCTTAATTGTACCGCTAAAAGAAGGATCAAACACAAGCGTAAGCGAAGACGGGGCAGAGGTTGTATATGTAATTGCCGTCGCAGATTCTATTTTTAATCTCTTCGTTAAAGTTAATCCGTTATAGGTTGCAGAACCATCCGTAGAATTGATATTGGCAGACGTAAACGTGTAGAACGAACTCGTTAAATTGGATGTTGTAAAATTATGAATCTCATTTCCCTGAGGATTGCTTCCTGTGGTCGTAATCGAAATGCTGCCTGTTCCTGAAACCGGAGTTCCCGCAGGACCTACCGTTGTTCCCGTAAAATCCAGATCCGCAGTTGGAGTTCCTGAAACAGTAATTGTTTTTGCTGCAGTATTTTTAACAAAACTGATTCCCGAAGCCGGAAGTCCCGTTACGGCAGCATCCGTTGCTGTTCCTCCCCATGTAAATACCATTGGAGCAATTGCAATTCCCGAAGCCACCGTCTGATCGTTATTTGAAGCAATGGTTAAAGTCTGTGAACTTGCGGGAGCAGCCGTTTCTCCCTGCACCGATACAAGTGAAGAGGTGTAGTTTTGCAGCAAAGCCATCAAGCCTGTGTTTACTGTATCGGAAGTATCATCAACCGCGTTATTGAAAGTCCAGTTAATATCTCCTCCGGAAACTCTTCCTGAATATTGCGTTACTTTGTCCTTTGCCACGGCTGGAGCCTCCGGAACAAGAGTTTTAACGTACAGTGAGTTGTCGGTATCGAAATTATTATACGTTCCGTTTCCCTGTAATGCCTTAATATTGGTTCCTAGAATTTCATTTCTTGAGGATGCTACATAAGCGTCGAAATGAATTGATGCTGTTGAAGAATTATAAGGAACAAAAGCGGTCTGTCCCGTCATAAAATTATTAAAAGCCTTTACAACGCCTCCGTTTTCTCCTGAAAAAGTTCCCACCGCTCCGTTGGCAACATCGGTTCCCTGCTTGGAAACCAGAATCGGATATTTGGCATTTCTGAAATAATTTCCTTCTGCAAAAACCGAAGAGCCCAATGTAGAACCTATTCCGTATTTAGAATTTCCGTCATAATAATTGTTGTAAACATGCGCAGAATAATACCTCACTCTGGGATGTCTGGAATCTGAATGATCGAACCAGTTGTGGTGATAAGTAATATACAATCCCGAAGTTGTTCCTTCGCTTAAACCCAGAAGACAGCTCTTTCCGTTATCCCAGAAATGATTGTAGGAAAAAGTAATGTAGGTTGACTTTTTTGCATCCAGAGCACCGTCGCCTTTCACCTGATCTGCATCACTTCCCGGTTTCCCGTAGAAAAGATCGCAGTTATGCGCCCAGATATAACTATTGTCCTGCTGTAAACTCAGATTGTCTCCTTCCGCAGCATCAGTCAGCATAAAACCAAGATTCCGGACTTCAATATTGGTGGCATTTTTAATCCTGATTCCCCATCCGTTGATGAGAGCATCTGAACCGACTCCTTCCAGTGTGATGGAGCTTGCTGCAATATTTTTGTTTTCTACAACTGCATCTCCGTTTAGCAGATAACTGGGATCGGTGATGTTTCCTATAAATCTGATGGCGAGAGGACGTGTGTCATATCCCTTTTTAAAACCATCCAGAATCGTCTGCAAACCAACACATGGATTCGCTGTTGCTCCCGTTACATTAAGCGAAACCGTATTTTTATTATTTTGAGTTATATAAAGAACAACGGCATTGGCTTTTAGCGTTCCGTCCAGATTGTAAGCACCGGGAATTCTTCCGTTGCTGTGTGCAAAACCGTTTCTGTCATGAGGAAGAACGGTAACCGAGCCCGAAACTGTGGCAGCTCCTTCCACATTATTCGTTACAGGAGCTACTTTTATGGTGTAGCTTCCGGGACTTAATCCTAAGATATCTGCACGAAAATAAGAACCGTAATTTCTGATTAACTGATTATCAATTATTTTGTTGGTAAAGCCGCCGCCTGTGTAATAGACTCTGTAACTGTCGGCTCCGTTTACGGGATTCCATTTTACATAAGCAGTTTCCAGCCATCCGGTTGCCTGCGTAATCGTAACCTGTGCATTCAGCAGAACAGAGCCCAGCACAAGAATAAAAAATGAAAAGAGTTTTTTCATGATTAATAAATTTTTAATGGTTTTGGAATTAATTTAATAATGTGTAATCGATTACACACAAATATATAGAAATATTTAAATTAAATCTTTTTGTTGTGAAATTTGTTTGAAAAAAGTTTTAAAACGCTTTATTATTCAGGGATTGCTGCAATATATTGAAAATAACTTAATCGTATAACCCAAGAAAACTTTCGGATTTCGGATTGCCAATAAATTAATATAAACGCTGAAAAGTTATTTTGTTACGAAAAACTGAAAGAAGATTAGTTAAATCTAATTGAAGTTTTATGAAAAATTTCTGTACGAGGATAATTTTAAAAGATCAATCTGTTTAAAGTTTTGATTATCCGCTATTAATCATACTGTTTTTTCTAACGCAAAGGACCCGCAAAGATTCTTTATATACTAACTGTTTTTAAGTTCGTAAAAGTGCTTCGACAAGCTCAGCATAAACTATTCACCCAGCAAAGGACTCAAAGATTTTTCAAATTATAACAAATAACGGACAATCATATTAAAGTTTCTAGTTAAGCGCAAAAGTGACCAATGATCAGATGAATTTTTATAAGTTAATTAATGTGAGTTCAATATGAGAAGATTGAAAATGAAATGATCATTAAACTATTGTATCCGTAAGTTGAGTTAGTCTTTGATTCGATGTAAAGTTTTCAAATCAGAATCAACATCAGTTTTAGCTAAAGTCAATTGTTTTCTTAATTATTAAATGAAATGGGCTAAAGTTCATTCCTATTGATGTTTTTGTATTGCTTTTACATTGTACTCACTTTAAGTTATGATTGCTTAAGGTAAAACTAATTTTGCTTTTTTAAATCTGCAAATGTTCTAAAGATAGCGTTCCTACGGAACGCCAAATATCTTGTGAATATGATCTCTACACAGATAAAACTCCATAGAGTTTTCTTTAAATAGTCACCAGCTATCAATGTTACTTCCTCC
>NZ_JBBCQL010000096.1:0-15769 GCF_037149975.1 Chryseobacterium sp. VD8
ACACGGCGATCAACAGCAAACTTCAGCGAAAGACAGCCAGAAACGAAAAGAAATTGCCGATCATATTAACGGCATTTACGTCAGCTCCAAAGCAGATGTAGATGTTATATTAAACAATCTGGATACAACGGTAGCGAAGAAATTTGATGAGGGCAGCAGAGAAGCTAAAAAAGCATTTGAAGCCCATGTCGATAAAGAGATGAAGGCTTATAAAAAGAAACGTTATGGTGATGCGTATGCAGACTACGGTGCTTTAGCTGCGGCTGGAAAATGGATATGGGACAAACTTACCGGCTTACCTGAAGAAGTTAATAAATTCTTTGACAGTGGTAAGGATTTATACATTAAAGTGATGGATAAATTCATCGACCAAATCGCAACCCATGTTACCACTCAGCTAAATGCAGCCAAAACCAGAATTGCCAAAGGCAAAAAAGATGTACAGACTTATGTCGACAGTTTATCGCCAAGCTTAAGGAAAATAGGGAAGGAAGCTATTGCAGAGATCCAAAGCAAATTCAATGCACTGGAAGAAAGCGTAAACAGTAAAAAAGATGCATTAATTGATGTATTGGCTAAAAAATACGCCGATAATATCGCAAGTATTGATACCCGGATTGCAGATCTTAAAGCGCAAAACAGCGGATTGATCAACAAAGCTCTTGATGTGCTTAAAACCAGCGTATTTGCTATTATTATTGAAATTAAAAATACACTAACCAATTTATTATCCGGTGTAATCAGTGCCATTCAGGCGATTATTATGGATCCGATAGGATTCTTTAAAAACCTTATTGCGGGTGTTTCCCAAGGATTTACCAATTTCGGAACGAATATCTGGACACACCTTAAGGCCGGTTTCTTCGGATGGTTAACCGGAGCGATGAAAGGTATTTCTTTCACCATGCCGGAAGATGTATTCTCTTTGAAAGGTATTTTCTCCATTACCACGCAGGTTCTTGGTTTAACGTGGGACGGTATCAGAAGCATTGGTGCAAGAGTGATAGGCGAACCTGTAATGAAAGTTCTGGAAACTGCTTCTGAAAAAGGTCTTGAAATAATTCCGATTGTCCGTAAAGACGGTGCTGCAGGATTATGGGAATACCTGAAAGACCAGTTTGCCGATCTTAAAGCCACCGTAATGGATGCTATGATGGACATTATCCAGACGCAGGTGATCCAGGCGGGAATTAAATGGGTAATGGGATTGATGACTCCGGTAGGAGCCTTTATAAAAGCCGCAATGGCGATTATCGATATGGTTAAATTTTTCATCCAGCGAGCTGCCCAGATTATGGAACTGGTAAAAGCATTTACAGACAGCATTAAAGCTATTGCCAGCGGAAATGTAAGTGCCGTCGCAAAATCCATAGAAAATGCATTAGGAAGAGCAGTTCCTGTACTCATTGGTTTCTTAGCTTCCTTATTAGGAATTGGCGGATTGGCAGATAAAATACTGGGCGTTATCCGAAAAATACGCCAGCGTATTGAGAATGCGATTGTGAAGTTCTGGAGTTTTATTAAAGGGAAGGCAGCTAAACTATTAAGTAAAGTCGGAATTGGAAAGCTTGGTAAGAAGAAAGATAAGGTTGACGAGAAGCATATCAAAAATATGGATTCTGAAATCGCTCCGGAACCATTTACGATGAATGGGGAAAGTCATACCCTAACTTTTGAAAATGGTGAAATCTATATGGCGAGTGAGAAATTAGCATTAACACTTAAGCTTAATAGATTTAGAGTGTATGTAGAAAATCGTCCTAATGAGTTTAAAGAAAAATCGGTATTAAAAAGTATTATCAGATTGCAGAAAAGAAATGAAGATGTAAAAAGAGAATTAATCAACGCTAGTAGAGCTGTAGAGAGTAGTAAGAATGCACTAAGAAAAGAGGATGCGCAAGCAGATTTTGAAAAACTTAGTAAAGAAGTTCATGATTTCGGAAAAGAATTTAAACTAAATGATTTAACTGCACCAAAGGGAAATAAATTGCATAATAAATTTTTTCCGTATAAAATAAAAACAGAATTGCTTGATGGAGGAGGGAAGAGGATTACTTATGGATATGAAGAAGGAAATCAGAAATTTACCGTTGATATACCAGCAAGCGGATATCCAACGAAAGTAGTAGGAGATCAACTTACCTTACATGATTTAGGAAGGGGTTACACTCAAGATCCCGATGGAAAAGTTAAAAATACAGGAATGGACGCGGCTCATATTATTGCCAATATGTTCGGAGGAAGCGGTTATAAAATAGGTGAAAATATTGTTGCTACAAGTGCTGAATATAATCAGAAAGCAATGAGGAAAAGAGAAGATGAAATTAGAGATTTTATTGAACAAACTGTTGATGTCAAACATTTTCTTTTAGAAGTTAGTTTGCAATATTCTGAAGATAATACTATATTTGAAATGTCAGAAATAAGGGAGCAACTAGCAAAATATGCAAGTACAGATGATGAGCGACATCAACTAAGTGACGAGGATCTAAAAGCAAGAATTTTGGAAAATCTAAAAAAGACTAGTCAAAAGAGGCTGAAGGAGGTGTATTATGATTTATATGTTCATCTAAAAGACGGAAGCGTAATTAATAAAGACTTCGAAATAAAAGAAGCTGATTTATTATACGGAACTAAATAGAAATAAGAAATATGGAAGAAATAAAAAATTTTGTTAATAATTTTATTGATAATGAGTTTAAGTTTAATACATATCGATATGACATAAATATAGAAGATGCTGTTTGTGAAGAACAGGCTAAGAAACTGGACTCATTCTTTCACTCTGCTAATTTATTAAAACATGGAAGAACAGGAAAGGAGTTTCAAAATGATATGAAAAAGCAATTTGCTGTTGATAATTATAAAAGGCAAATTCCGCGTACCTTATTTCAAATTAAGCAATACAAAAATCCAAAAGTAGGAGAAGGATTAGAAAGATGGTTAGTTAATGATGAACTTTTTGCTTGCTATACAAGTTACACAGAAAATACAGGAAGAGAATTAGGATATAATAAACTTTTTTATGTAGCCGAAACAAATGAAGGGATGAAAATAATATATGATTTAACTTTTGGTGTTAAAGAACCAGAATGGCGTCATTCACACGATTTAAAAATAAATCAGGTAAAAAATCCAGGAGAGCTCATAGCTGTTGAAAAATATCAGGCTCCAGAAGAAGCTAATAGTTTAGCTGATTATAATGCAGAGTAAAACAATTAATAATTAAAATTAAAGCGGAACTTCATTTGAAGTTTCGCTTTTTTTATGACAAAATGTTTAAAGTTTTGCATGCATGATGAAATCAAAAATTGGAAATAATTATTTTTGTTAGCCATCTAATTTTCTTTTGAATATTCTAAGAAATTTATAAGGTGATAAGTAAGTTATAGAAAATGTTTTTAAAAGTAGAAATATTATTAAAACAAACATGGGAGAGCCATGTTGTTAAAGAAATAGAATAATAATTATGGAAATAAACAAAGTGCATTCTGAATTAAAGGAAATATACAGAGATAAAGATGTAAAATGGACATTTAACTTAACTTTTGATCATAAAGATGAAAAAGTATTATTAATGAACTGTTTAAAAAGAGGTTTTTGGTCAATAATGCCTTTTGGATTCGAAGCAGGTAATATTTTAGCTTTTCAATTAATTCCGCATGAACAGACACGCCAACTAGCTCCTGTGATATCATTTGATGAAGTATATCAAGAATGTTTTATGTTTGCTCCAAATATAAAAGCAATTATTCCTATGGCTAACTTGAAATTTATGAGGAAATCACTTTTAATAAAAGAGCTTCAGAAAGAAATAGAAGATGCGATAGTATTATCTAAACCATTTTTTGATTATTTCGGAGGTGGAGATCTAGAGTTTTTAAAACAGTTTTTATTATTAGAGTCCAATCAAGAGCGTTTTGAAAATGCTGAAAAGTATAAGGAAGATTTTTATAAAGAATTCTGGAGTCATTACTATGATACACTAGAAAACACAAAAGCTTTTGAATTATTCGATGAGCTAATTCGAGGAGTAATTAATTTACCGAAATATGAGGTTACTGATTATGATTATGGACTTTGGAATAATTATATCGGCAATGTTCTTGCTCAAAGGGCTTATTCAAGAATTACGATGGAGGATAAACACAAATGGAAACATTATTGGCGGTGTGCACAGTTGCCTCATGGTTTTGATTGCGACGATAACAGTTTTGAAGAATATACCATTCATGTTGGTCATTCAAGTTCTCTGATGGATTGCATAGCAGACTCATTTGATTCTGAACGTGAAAACAAATATGAAATGTTTCCAGAGGAAGTAAAAAAACATCCTCTTTTTGAAGCTACTGAAGCTATAAGAAAAGTAGGAGGTTATTCAGGAGATCTTCATATTAAAGCTGCGGTAATTTTAGAAAAAGAATATAATGATCCTATAGGCTGCTGGAATGCTTTAATTAGTGCAAGTTATTGGGCAGGAAGACAAGGAAATCTGGATTTGGTGGAAATGTGTTGGGGTTTAGCAATTGATCTTTCCAGAACCCATGGCTGGACTGAGATTCATAATATTTTATCTGAACAGATGGAATTTTACTATCATTACAAAGATAAGATCTAAAAGTTTATCTCTTATTTTAAAACGAAGTTTCTATTTTTTAGAAGCTTCGTTTTTTTAATTTAGAAAAGTAATTTGTTACTTTTGATTTAATAGTACCTTAAAACCTAAAATAAGCTTATGATGGAATTAAGTAAATATAAAATTATCGTAGAACCTATAAAAAATACTTTTGATAATCCTAATATTTTTGATCAAAAAGGGAACTTTTTTAGAAAAACACAATCTTTTGGAGAATTTTTTTTTGATAAATATAAAGACTTGTTATTAGCTACCATGCAAGGATTTTATAGCATTACAAATGGCTATTCTTATTATTGGGAGGGTAAAATACCTACAAGAACGGAAGGGCAAAAAACAAGTGAACGCGGAATAATAAACATACTTCCTTTAGATGAATTATTTCAAAAGCATAGTGTTATTGAACTTGAAGGTCGTGGATATTACATACAAGGGGAAGATTTCTTTTCAAAAACCGGGCAGTTTATTCCGCTAGATTATGTTGAAGATATTTGCGCAGGAGTTTTCAGCAAGGAAAATGAAGATGAAATGGTTTATTTTCATGACTTTGGAATAGGCTTTTATCCATTAAAAGTAAATTTTGAAGGATATGTAGAACTTGCTTTTGCAGCCAGAGGTTATCTGATGTGGCAATATGTAATCATATATCTCGAATATGGAAAAGAAGATTCTGCCATGTATGGAAAATCCAGATATGATGATTTTGTAGAAGATATGCCTTTGCTGTTCCCGGATTTTAAGATGGATGAATTCATTAAATTATATGAGTCTTTAAAGATAAAATAAGTACTTTAAATAATTTAATAAAAGCTAAATTTCTATTATATAGAAGTTTAGCTTTTTATTTACAAAATTTGTAATATTGGGGGAATTTAATTTTATAATTAAACTACCTGCTGCGCAAAGTCTCCTGACTTTGAGCAATGTCAAGCCTAAACTGTCTTAAATTTATCCCCCCACTGCCGAACGAATCCTTTCGTGTGATATTTTTATTAGCATATTCTCACTGGTCATGTTACCACCCAGCTAAATGCAGCCAAAACCAGAATTGCCAAAGGCAAAAAAGATGTACAGACTTATGTCGACAGTTTATCGCCAAGCTTAAGGAAAATCGGGAAAGAAGCTATTGCAGAGATCCAAAGCAAATTCAATGCACTGGAAGAAAGCGTAAACAGTAAAAAAGATGCATTAATTGATGTATTGGCTAAAAAATACGCCGATAATATCGCAAGTATCGATACCCGGATTGCAGATCTTAAAGCGCAAAACAGCGGATTGATCAACAAAGCTCTTGATGTGCTTAAAACCAGCGTATTTGCTATTATTATTGAAATTAAAAATACACTAACCAATTTATTATCCGGTGTAATCAGTGCCATTCAGGCGATTATTATGGATCCGATAGGATTCTTTAAAAACCTTATTGCGGGTGTTTCCCAAGGATTTACCAATTTCGGAACGAATATCTGGACACACCTTAAGGCCGGTTTCTTCGGATGGTTAACCGGAGCGATGAAAGGTATTTCTTTCACCATGCCGGAAGATGTATTCTCTTTGAAAGGTATTTTCTCCATTACCACGCAGGTTCTTGGTTTAACGTGGGACGGTATCAGAAGCATTGGTGCAAGAGTGATAGGCGAACCTGTAATGAAAGTTCTGGAAACTGCTTCTGAAAAAGGTCTTGAAATAATTCCGATTGTCCGTAAAGACGGTGCTGCAGGATTATGGGAATACCTGAAAGACCAGTTTGCCGATCTTAAAGCCACCGTAATGGATGCTATGATGGACATTATCCAGACGCAGGTGATCCAGGCGGGAATTAAATGGGTAATGGGATTGATGACTCCGGTAGGAGCCTTTATAAAAGCCGCAATGGCGATTATCGATATGGTTAAATTTTTCATCCAGCGAGCTGCCCAGATTATGGAACTGGTAAAAGCATTTACAGACAGCATTAAAGCTATTGCCAGCGGAAATGTAAGTGCCGTCGCAAAATCCATAGAAAATGCATTAGGAAGAGCAGTTCCTGTACTCATTGGTTTCTTAGCTTCCTTATTAGGAATTGGCGGATTGGCAGATAAAATACTGGGCGTTATCCGAAAAATACGCCAGCGTATTGAGAATGCGATTGTGAAGTTCTGGAGTTTTATTAAAGGGAAGGCAGCTAAACTATTAAGTAAAGTCGGAATTGGAAAGCTTGGTAAGAAGAAAGATAAGGTTGACGAGAAGCATATCAAAAATATGGATTCTGAAATCGCTCCGGAACCATTTACGATGAATGGCAAAGGACATACACTGACTTTTGAAAAAGGTGAAATCTATATGTCCACCGATAAAGCTAAATTAAGTACGAAGATTAAAAGGTCTTTGAAATATCTTAAAGACCACCCTACAGCGCCAGAATTAAATGGCAAAGGTCAAACGATCGAAAGCAGGTTGAAAGTGCTAAAAGACGAGGCCCTTATTTCAGAAAAAGTTCTTAAGGATACCAACGGACTTAAAGGAGGCGATCCTAAAATAAAAGCAGCGCAAAAATCTCTGGATAAATTATCGTTAGATATTGCCACTTTGGGAAATGAGTATAAGTTAATCGATCTTGCCGGAGAATATGAAACCAAAGAATTGGGTGATATGGGGCTTAAGGTCGGTCAGCATAAGTTGACAGGAGCAGCCGACAGGCAGTCGCATCACGTACCGGAAAAAGAATTGCGAAACAGCCTAGTAGATTTCTATTCGACCGTAGGAAAGGTATTGAATGAAAATCCTGACTATGAAGACTTGGGCAAAAAATTGGAGATGAAAAACAAGACAATCAATTCAAAATTTAATGGATATGGCGACAAATTGCCGGCCATCCTCATTCATCAGTTAACTCACAAAGATGGCGGTGATCAAGGGATTCATAACCTGGGCTCGCAAAAAGCGGCTTATGACAATATAAAGAAAATCGCAGAAAAATCAGGGGAGTACCAATTGGTTATATATGATGAAAAAGAAAAACAAATAAGAGCATCGTTCCGTGAGCATCATTTTAAAGAACTTGTAGCGAAAGTTTATGATTTTGTCGAAAGCGGAAAAAGCAATGTGCAGATCGTCAAAGAAGAGAAAGGAGTTATTATCCACTTAAAGGGTGAAGAGGAAAACGCAATAGCTCCAATAGGTGATAAGATTAGGAATTTAATTACTACTTTTGAAAAAGATAACCCAGATGAGTTAGAAAGAGATGATAATAAAGCAGAAATTTTGCGGATTGTAAATAGAACGGCAGAAGAATCTTTCAACCAAACTTTCAACATCAGTATGAATGCCTTACGCTAGCGTTGGAGAAACATAAGCATTTGGAAGGTGATGAAAAAACAAGAAAAGATGCGATACGCAAAATAGATGATCTATCAAGAGGCATTTGGCGTGAACATATATATAAACCTATAGAATAATTATGGAAATAAACAAGCTACATTCTGATCTAAAAAAAATATACCATGACAAAAAAGAGAGCGACCGTGCATTTCTCTTCAAATTTAAGAATGAGGATGAAAATGAAAAACTGATTACTTTTATGAAAATGGGATTTTGGTCGGTTGCTCCTTTGGGTTTTTATTCTGATAATATATTGGGTATTCGATTAACGCCCGAAAAGCTGTTAAAAAAATCTCCGATAGTGTTTTATAATAATAGCTACCAAGAATGTTTTACATTCGCACCAAATTTACTGGCCATCATTCCGATGTCTTACTTAAGATTTATGGGCAAGCCAAAAACCATAGCAGAACTTCAGGAAAAGATAGACGGAGCCGTTAATATATCGAAGCCTTTTTTTGATTATCTGGGCGACGGAGACCTTGATTTCCTGAAGGAGTTCTTGATTTCTGAAGCCAACCAGGAACGGTTTAAAGACGCGGTCAATCTTGAGGATTCGTTTTTCAAAGAATTTTGGGATCATTATTATGATAAGCCCGAACAGAAGAGGGCATTTCAATTGTTTGAAAAATTAAAAGAAAAGAGAATTTATCTTCCCAACTATAAACCGACCAATTATGGTATCTGGAATGAATATGTAGGAAACGTTTTGGCTCAAAGAGCATTAGATTTACTCAATATGGAATATGAAAACAAATGGCAGCATCTATGGCATTGCGCACAACTACCCCACGGATTTGATTGTGATAATAAAGGATTTGATCATTATAAAATAAGCTTGGGGAATTCTGATTCTTTGATTTCGCACTTATCTCTTAGTTTTGATTCCGAATGGGAAGACCAATATGCAATGTTTCCGGAAGAGGTACAAAAGCATCCACTTTTTGAAGCGACAGAAGCTATCAGAATTAATGGACAATATGGATATACAGGAGAAAAGCATTTTGAAGCCGCCGTGCGCCTGGAAGAAGAATACAAAGACCCTGTTGCGGCATGGAATGCCTTGATAAGTGCGAGGTATTGGGCCGGCAGAAGAGAATGTTTGGATCTTGTAGAAAAAGCATGGCAACAGGCAATCGACCTGTCAGAAAAATATGGTTGGATAGAGATCAATGAAGTTTTAAAAGATCAATTGGAATTTTATTATCATTATAAAGATCAATTCTAGCTTACAATAAATGTTTTAATAAAAGCGAAACTTCTAAAAAATAGAAGTTTCGCTTTTTTATATGTAGTTGAAAGATTTTAAAATACGGTGATATACTACGTCACTGCACGAATCCTTTTGTGTAGGATTTTATTATCCAATAATTTCTTAAAAAGTTTTTATCTTTATAAAAAACATAATTGATGAGTCGTTACTACAACCTCCACAATACTTAAAGATTATATTTCATAAGTTTTACCGTTGTACGTTGGCTGGATGTTTTAAAAGGTAATTTTAAACTACACGATGCAATCGTACGGCAGCGGGGTGGGATAAATTACAATTAAAAGAAGTAAAATAAAATTAAAGAAATAATGCAACACCGATTTAATGAATATTTGCAGTATAATGTTATTTTAGCAAAGGATAACCTCCCAATGATAAAGAGCAATCGTAAAGTTCCTGCAAGTTTAAAGACCAATTTGCCGGAAATCAGCCAATTGGATGCTGTACATACAGGAATAGAAGATTTTTACAGAAATGTATCTGACGGCTATAGCTTTGAATGGTGGAGTGATGAAGAAAATGGTATAGGAGGAAAATTGCGTTTTTCCTCAAGTAAATACTTATTTTCTGATCGGGTTTACATGATGGTGAAGGAGATGAATATCTTAAATATTTTCATCCTCTCGATTATCCGACCCCTGAATCTTTTGTCGGATTTATTATAATGTCTGATAATACCATATACGAATCATTGTATTATATGAGTGTAAGCGATTATGAGCTAAATAATTTAGACTTGGATTATGAAGGTTATACGCAAATGGCTATTGAGTCTCGTGTATTCAATCATTGGCAACGAGTTTTATTATATGGATGGAATAGGTATTGGTTCAGTAGAAACAGAAACCTTTAAAACTGAAATGCCAAAAATTTTTCCTGATTGGACTTGGGAAAATTTCATTGCCAAGTTTGAAAGTCTGCGCCTTTCTAATAAAAACAAATAAAAATTTTCAAAAAAAATTAAAGCGGAATTTCTGTTGGGATTTTCGCTTTTTTATTAAAGAACTATCTTTAAGCTCTCAAACTGAGAAATTTCAAAATAACCATGACAGATTTTATAAAAAAATTAGAAAAAGAGTTTGATATTCAAATTAATCGTTCCAAAGAACACATCTGGGAAAATTATTATGATGTAGATGAAGATGGGAATATTAAAACATTATATTTAAATAAGGTTGATTTAAAGGATATTGATGTATTATTACCAATAGCAGACAGTCTTGTTAAATTAGCCCTTCCATATTGTAATGTGGAAATGTTACGTCCATTAAATGCTTTTTCACGGTTAAAAACATTAGATCTAACCGGCAATAAATTACCGGAAACATCCTTTAGGTATTTTGGAGATTTAAAAAGTCTGAAAAATCTGGATTTGGGAGCAACTGAACTTAAAGATACTTCTTTGTTGGGCGATTTAATTAATTTGGAAATATTATATATCAGTTGCAATCCGTATCTCGAAGTAAAGGGTTTGGAACATTTAAAGTTCCTACAGCGGTTAGATGTCACTCTGACTAAAATTGATCATATAAAAAAAATAAATGTTAATGAAAATATCCGTTTTTTTAATATTGGAGAAACTAAAATTGAAAAAATAACCGATTTGGAGCGCTTTCCCTATTTGGAAGAATTGAGAGTAAATGGAAGTCGGGTAGACAAAATTGAGGGTTTGGATACCTTACAAAATCTCAAACAACTTCTTATTTCGTCTACTCATGTAGAAGAAATTGAAGGTTTGGAAAGCTTGAAAAATTTAGAAGTATTAGACTTAAGCCGTAATGAGATTTCAAAAATCAAAGGATTGGATAATCTGAAAAATTTAAAAAGATTAAATTTAAGTGAAAATAAGATCAGCAAAGTGGAGAATTTAGATCATCTTATTAATCTGGAGTTTTTAACTTTCGAGATCAATAAAATTAAAGAGTTTGATGCTTCTTTTTTATCTAATTTGGTTTCCGAATGTTTTATTTCCTTATGTTTTACAGGGAATTATATCAGAGAGATTAAAGATGTTCCAAAGAATGTTACCATTAAATTTGAGGCGGATCATTTTGTACCAAGAGTATTTCCTATGTCAAATGATTTGTTTCGATAATAAAAAGAAACTGTCTCAAAAATGAGGCAGTTTCTTTTTTTACACCCGAGTTTCTCATTTCTAATTTTTCTTCTTTTTAATTTTTGATAGCTCAATAAAAGTTTCCATGTTCGTTTTCCTTTCGGATACTTCTTCATTTATTCAATATAAGTGTCTCATTTTTCTTTTTAAAAAACAGTGAAATTTCCTAGCGGTAAATAAAGGCTTCTTAAGCTATAAAGAATTTACGACTTACTGCAACTACAGAATGCAGGAGGCTAAAAACTTTAATAAGAAGAAAAAAATAAGGAATTTTGAACCCTCAAGTACAGATACTATTGGATCCAAATCAGCTGTGCTAAAAACTTAGAAAAGTTAAAAAATTAAGTATGGAAAAAAATGAATCAACAACAAAAGAAATTCTAAAATTCTATTTTGAGACCGGAAAGAAACCTACCGAAGCCCAGTTCTCAGAATTTTTAGATTCTTACTGGCATAAAAAGGAAAGTATTCCTAAAGAAAAAATCGAAGGGTTAGAAAATCTGTCGTTAGACTTTGATCTTCTTTGGTCACCCACCAGCAAAAAACTGTCTTTGGCAGATGCTCAGGGAAACGTATTGTCGGAAATTTCTTTGCAGTCTCTGGACAATGAAGGGACAGACTTAAGGTATAATGCTGCTACAGCATCACTGGAACTGTATAATGCAGACAATGAGCTTTTAGACAGCATTCCGGTTTCGGATTTTGTAAATAATGTAGGTACGCAACTGGCTTTAAATTCCAACATTTTACAGTTAAAAGACAGCAAAGGAAATGTGCTTTCTAATGTGATGTTTGCGGTTTCCAATATCTCAGGATTGCAGACGGTATTGGATACGAAAGCAGAAAAAACCATAGCTATTAATACTGTTTCTCCGTTACAGGGAGGTGGTAATTTATCGTCAGACAGAACATTAAGCATATCTCAGTCTAATACGAATACTTCGGGTTATCTGAGTAATACAGACTGGAATACATTTAATAATAAATTTGATAAACCTACCATGGGAGCCAATTATCTCGGAAGATGGAACGGCTCAACATTTATCAACAGTTTATTACAGGATAACGGAACCAGTTCAGGAATCGGGAGTAACAATTATAACAATATCATCTGGTCTGTCGACTCTTCTTCTAAAGCGGCGCTTATCGCACCAAGAATGACTCAGGCTCAAAGGCTTGCGATTTCTTTAGGAACCATTCAGGCGGGAGCTATTGTTTATCAGACTGATGGGACAGCAGGATATTATCTCTGGAACGGAAGTTCGTGGGGAACTTTGGGAAGTAATATTGCTACCGCAGATCTTACCAATACCCAGGCAAGAACATTTACTCAGAATGCAGGTTTCACATGGGACACTTTGGGAAATGCTTATTTTTTGAAGGGACTTACAGATGTAGGAAGTAATTATAAAGACCACCCCAAAGTTTTAAGAATAGACTCAAATACAAAACAGGTTGTAGAAGGTGATGCTCTGGTTGTAACCATACCGGATACTTTACCTAACCCTGTTACACCAACATCACAAACTTTAAATATAGTTCACACTTACACAAACAGTCCTACCGCATTAGATACCAATGTAAAGGATTTAAATGAATTTATTATGAATATAGGGAATTTAAAATTTACACCTTTAACGGTAGACGATTGGAATTTAATTAATGCTAATCCAAATACAGCTGCTGTTATGTCAGCTTCTAATGGAATTGCTTTAAAAACGAATAATCTGGTGGCATTTGCTCAAGGAGAAATTATGGCTTGTGCTTATCCCAATTTGGTTTTACCCGCTAATAAAAACTGGGTGTTTATAATTGGTGGTACGGTGGGAGATTATTATTCAACCAAAAATATAGGGGTTATAGGAATTTGTGAAAGCTCTGCCAAAACAAACGTAGGGGTTTTAAATAGCTATTTATCATCTCTTTCAGCTGGTTGGGGATATTACAGTATAAATCACATTACTATAAGTGCTGATACCACTCCAATTGCTCAAAGAATTGATTTAGGAAATAGCACCTGTATTTTTACCAAGGTAGGAAATATATTAAATACTACTGTGAGGTCAGGAGGTTCGGTAAAAACTTTTAATATAGATGTAACAGGCATCAATGCTTTTAAACCTTTATGTTCATTGATAAGAAGTAGTTGGAATGATAATACAGGTAATTGTATCAGCGATTTTGGAAAATACTGGATCGAATCTTAAGAATACAGAAGTAAATTTTATAAACTAAAAAGACATTTTAAAAATCCAAACAAAAAATAAAAAATATGGAAGAAAATAAAATAACACCACGGGAGGTGTTGAAATCTTATTTTGAAAAAGGGGATTATCCCACGCAAGATCAATTTGCGGAATTAATAGATTCTTTAAAACATAAAAATGACATTCCCACTAATAAGGAAACAGTAGTATTTGCAAACAGCTTAGCTTCTATGGATAACGGATATGTTATCTATTATATAAATTTGAATAATGGTGGACAAGAACTGAAATTTCCACTGGTTATAAGTCAGGATGGATTTGAGGATCAGGTTATAGAAATTGGGAATACTTACGGCAATGAAAAAAGACAGTACTTTTTAGACAATGGACCCTATACTATTAAAGCAAAAAAGTTTCCAAAAGAAGGATTAAATAATTACGAATATTATCGATTATATTATCAAATAGAATCTAATTACGGAATTTACAGATTTTTTGGAAATAACCTGCCAACAATTCCCGAAGGATTTGAATTCGGAACGCTTACAGATAAAAGATTTTTAGTTCAAATATATAAAGATAACTTAGGTCAGCAATTAAACATTGTAAACACTAATATTAAGTTTATAAATAATACTGATCTGTCCATTCAGTACAGACCAGAATCTGGTTATTGGGGACATAGATTTATTGATAAAGATTTTGTTACCGATCATTACAGTCTTTGGGACTATTTATATTTTTATTACAAAGCAGATCTTACTACAGTAAGTCAAAATATAGTGTGTCAGGTTTATGACGAAGATACGGGACAGCTCTTAATGACCGGATATCTGTATGCAGGGCAAAATAATGTAAATACATGGGGCGGCGGTTCTGCAAATATGGTAAGAAACATCAGAATCGAATGTAATTATCTAAACAATCAAGTTATTCAAAATAATCAACCTACAAGTACAATTATAGACTAATGAAACTAAAAATATTTGAACAAAATCAGCATCTTAAGGATCTTACACCTTTTGAGCTAATGGCAAAAGATATCACTATTTTAAATGGAATCGTGAAAGGCGAGCCAATCTATGAAAAAGGAAGAAAAACCAGCACTGGTTACTATTTAGACAAAGAACAGACGAATCTGGCAATTCAGAAAATTTTTTCTGATGAACTGGATGAAAATGGATTTTTAAAAGGATTGAACATCGTTATTAAATGGTTCGATATTTACGGAAATCCTGTACTTGTTAAGCCTGTGTATGTTTCCCTGTCACTTTCAGAAAGTGCAGAGATGATTATTAAAAGACGCAAACGTATTATTGATTATCTAAAGGAATCGGGTGCAAGATTAGGGGTAAAACAGTATATCGATTCCCTTTTCAGCCATTATACAAATTATCAGCAATCCGGAGTTACGAAAAATCTTTTAAACAGCTTTATTGAAAACGGATCAGATGAATTGAAACAGGCCGTTGCCAATGAAAATAATCAGGAAATAGCAGATATTTTAAATCATGTATTGCCGAACGGAACCACTATCAAAGACTCATTATTGGATCAGATAGCATAATAAACCGTAATCTAAATCAGGTAATAGTATTTTTTAAATACAAACAATTTTACCATTACAAAGTTAAATTTGGCTAAACTATAGCGCTTTAACAACTCTAAAAACTGCCAAATAGCTATAACTTCATGCAGCTCGGGTAAAGTCTTTTTTACGCTTTCAATCAATCACTTTTTTTTAAAACGTAATCATTGCTGTATAGTAGATGAGGTTCTTTTATACTCAAAATTAAAAAATATTCATCTCAGAATAATTAAGGAATATCTTTTTCCGATTTAATCAAATTTTAAATCACCTTTTATAAACAATCACTCGGTAAAGCTTTTCTAAAGTTTTACCGATGATACAATTTCTTGAACTCTAAACACAAAATAAAAATCTTTTCCATGTTAATACCAACACCATTAAACACCATATTAAGTTACTTCCAGACCGGAGATATTCCTACTCAAGAAGAATTTCAGGCATCCTGGTCATCATTTTGGCATAAAAACGATGCGATTCCGACGAGTAAAATTGAAGGACTCGATCAGCAGCTGCAAAATAAAGCAGACAAAGCAGCTTTTGATGCACATACACTAAATCAGGATTCCCATATCAATTATTTAGCCAC